>JAXINT010000117.1:0-2637 GCA_034190605.1 Asbonarchaeaceae archaeon (SeqCode)
GGTAGCGGTGAGTATATTTACAAGAATAAGGAGTGTGACGAAGACGATGATTGTCCTAACGGCGGTATATGTCCTCCTGCAGGTGACGGAAAGGAGCAAACATGCGAGAGGAACTAGGTGGAAGCTTAGAGAGTGAAATGTTTATGGATCAGAAAAAAGACGCGCAGAAGGGTCAGATGTCTCTGGAGTTCGTGGTAGGCTTTGTGATCCTTCTAGTCGTGGCTGGGATTGTTATAGCGCTGGTACTGACTGTATTCCCTACAGCCGAAGGAGGTGAGGAGGCTGTTGCAGGTAAGGTCCTGGAGATAAACCAGATAAAGAGCCAGTGCAGGCAGAAATGCCAGAACTGGAAGGGCGCTACCGGAAAGTCTGCCACGAGCGCTGCTATAGAATACTGCATACAGAGGTATAACTACGACTCAAACGATGACGGTTCTTTAAGCCAGGTTGGAGGCCAGGGCTACAACAGCTACTGTGAGAACGGAGTTCGTTGTTTCAACGTGTACTCCTGCCAGAACGACTACCAGAAGCTGGATGCTGAGAAGTGCAAGGAGCTGATGTGCGAATACTACCAGGATCCGGAGGTCGTGGAAGACACTTCAAAGGCAAAGGCAGGTAGAAGAGTATACAGGTTCTTCCAGCCAGGCAAGGCGGAGAAGAACCGCGGTGTAGGAACCTGCGGACTCAAGGATGTCACTGACGCGACAGGATTCCAGGTCAAGAACTGGTGGACCGAGAACTTCCAGCCAGAGAACGGAGATCCTGCCACGGTATGTGGCGGAGTATCCTCTCCCGGAACCGGAGAAGAGCCAGGAACTGGAGACGGTGGTACAGGAGCTGTATGTGGAGACGGAATATGTCAGGCGACAGAGACTGCTGAATCCTGTTCCCAGGACTGCGGCGGTGGGGAAGAGGGAGGCGAAGGTGAAGAAGACGGTGGTGGCGGAATACCGTTGCCGTTCTAGATATGAGTTAATAGCTCAACATGTAACATCATATAACAGCTACATGGAAACCAGGGCAAGGTTTTGTAGCAGTTACACAATCGTTCTCAAAAATATCAATCGGCATCCACCAAACTATTTAACCTGTGGAGAGACAGAAATTAGATATGGGTTCAGAAAGAAAGGTGGCGCTGGCAGCACTGATGGGATTAATGATAGTTCTTGCAGGATGTACAGCCCAGGAGCCAGCAGAGATGGATGAGGAGACATACAAGGAGAACCGGACTAATATTACAGGTACCGGAGATACAGAAGTGAACGTGTCCGGTAGGAAAGAACCTGATGAGGCTGATGCTGGGCCGGATAACACTACTATAACCGTTCAGCCTCCGGAAGAGGCAGATATAAGCAACGAAACCAAGGTAAAAAGTCTAGATCTGGAAGGAGACTGGCCCATGTCAGGATACAATCCCGGTAGGACCGGTTACAGTCCGGTAAACCCGGGATTATACTCCAAGCCAGATACAAGGGCATGGGAGTTCTCTATCGAGAGTGGTTTGACAGGTATAGAGACCGTTCCAGCAGTAAAGGAAGGCGCTGTATACCTTACATCAAGTAGGGAACTGTATGGATTAAATGGAGGGAGCGGGGAGAAGAAATGGGAGTTCAGAGCAAATGAACAACAAGGCATGCTTTCAAGCCCCACGGTAAGCGAAGGAAAAATATACACCGCCACCATAGATCCGGAGAGCAGCGACACGGATAGGAACTCCACGGTATATGCGGTTGGAAAGGACGGAAAGAAGGAATGGAGTTATAATACGGGCAGTCTCCTACTTGGAGCTCCTGTAGTTTCAGGGGATAAGGTCTACACCGGAGACAGCAGGGGAGTTGTATCCGTACTTGACAAGGACACTGGGGAGAGGCTGTCAAGCTTTGATGTTGGTGTCGGTGTAGATCATTCACTGTCTGTAAGAGATGGAACGGTCTACCTGACAGCAGACCCTGATGCGGAACTCCTAGAGGCGTGGAACGCGGAAAATGGAGAAAAGAAATGGGAATACAGCACTGGAGGAAAGATTACAGGTCCTGCAGTCGCAGGTTCAAAGATCTATATAACTTCGCTCAACATCGACAGGTCCAGCTACAACAAGACGGTCTCCTCTATAAATCTCACCACTACGATACATTCAGTAAATCCTGAAACCGGAAAAAGAGCGTGGAAAGAGACCTTCCAGGGAGTTGTAAGAGAAACTCCGGCGGTTGCTAGAGATAAAGCTTTTGTGCCTGTATCGAAACTTGATGAAGGAAAGGGAACGCTGTATGTACTGGACGGAGAAGGTAGGAGAATCGGAGAGAAACAGTTTGGAAGCGAGCTACTTACCTCTCCATCAGTGGGGAACACTACAGTATACCTGGTCGAGGAGGAAGGAGTTCTACATGCCCTTGGCCTAAATGGAGATGATAGATGGAGCCTGGATCTAAAGGCCTCTCCGGGTTCAAGACCTGTACCTCTACAGAACGTGGTGTTGTTCGCCTCCGAACCAGGAAGCCTGCATGCGCTCTCCGGCAATAGTAATAAGTGAAGAGACCCAAAACTCACTTGGAATGTGCCGCAGATCAAAAAGAAAAGGACAATCGCGAAAGCAAAGCTTCCGCTCAACACCTTTTCCCAAAACAAGAAAAGGACAGT
>JAXINT010000117.1:2737-5379 GCA_034190605.1 Asbonarchaeaceae archaeon (SeqCode)
CGAAAGCAAAGCTTCCGCTCAACACCTTTTCCCAAAACAAGAAAAGGACAGTTCGGAGTCTACCTCAAGCCCATTATAGTGATAATCTTTGGGCTTCTGCTGATATTTGCGTTGAGGACAGCGCTACAGACAGAGACACAGCTGGAAAAGAGTAAAGCCGCAGTACAGCTGCAGGAAGCAGCTAGACAGGATTTCCAACAGCTATCAGAATGTCTCAGCGTCAGCAACAAGGTTTCGGGATCGCGATACCTTATAAACATCTCAAGGCTGAAGAAGTATTCCGAGAAGTTCCAGAGAAGGGAGCCTCCCTGCGCAGAGGACTTCAAATACGGGTATACCGCAGTTGTAAGGCAGAAATGCCTGAGAAACATCTCTATTGATGTAGGTGAACAGCAGTGTGAGACAACGGAGTTCAGCTTCGGTGAGACCGAGGGCTCTACACCTAAAAGCCTTAGACAGGATTCAGTGCTCGTGTTTCCCGTGACATTGAGGCATACAAAATACACCAAGGTTCCTGCAACAATGTCAATACAGATAAGGGACGGAGACCTGGAGAGGCTAGCAGGAGAGATAAATCAGGTGATAAAGACCGGTAAAGAGAGAGTAGGAGTTACCGAGGCTACTGCAAGATACGTCAACGAGCAGACAGTGTGTGCGGGGACAGAATGTGAGGCTATTAAGCCAAACAGGCAGGACTCGGTGTGCCTGGATATAGCTGGAGATCCTAGGTGCGTGGTTACCCGAAGCAATGTGCAGCCTTTCAAGCTAGGACCTGGCTCACACCTGATAAAGATCGAGTACAGACCTGAAACAGAGGAGGTGGCTTTAGTTGAATAAAAAAAGGGGAGATCGTGGAAGGAGATGGCATATAGGGCAGTCGCAAAATCAGAGATTTGGCTCTAGACCCTTTATCCAGCGGAGAAAGGGACAGGGAGCGTCTCTACAGGTCATGATAGCGGTACTTGTAGTGGGGGGACTAGCGCTTTTCCTGTTCCTCACCCAGACGACTACAACGCAGGAAACAGCGGAAAGGACTGCATCAGGTCTTGTCTCCTTCAACTCACGGCTACTGCTTACAAACATGTACGAGAACTCATACCTAACTGCTTCGAAGGACAAGTTCGGTCTAGTACAGGCAGTGGCATACGGATGTAGCTATGGAAATCCTGATAAAGGTTTCAAGTATACTGCGTCAAACAAGAGCGAAAAGCTAAACTTCGAGACGGAAAGGTACCTTGAGAGCTACATGGAGGATACCGGAGGAAGCTTCAGGATCGAGGTGGACTGCAAGAACGGAGAAACCATAGAGGTCGGACCTGAACCTCCGGAGACAGGAGATGTGTTCTCCTTCAGGATGGAGATCCCTATCCCTCATGGAAACCGTACAGAGCTGGAGATGAGGAGGTGGTAACTATAGATGAGAAAAAGCTGAAGAGCAGAAAGGGAGTTTCAGCACTCGTTCTAGTCTTCCTTATCCTTACTATAGCGCTTGCAGCGGTCTTCTGGTACAGGGCTAACATAACCGCAGGCACCTCTCAGCAGGACAGGTTGATAGAGAGGACAGAGCTGGAGGAGACGGATTTCAGACTTCAAAATGCAGTGCAGTACCTTCAGACCAGCTTCGGTATAGAAGCCTCAAACTCCTCCTGGAGAACTGCAAACTGGAGTGGTAGGCAGGACAAGAGACCTAAATACCGGTACTGGGTCTGCCAGCAGGGGGCAGGAGGTGACAGCGCAAGGATACAGATACCTCCTGTAGACAAGGTGAGGGAGACCATGTCGGAGAAGACCGAGGAGGCATTCGAGGATAGGATAGAGGAGGTAAGGGGAGAGAGAAACAACTACAGGTACGAGGTCGGAGATCTGCAGTGCGTGGAGACAGGTTACAAGACACCAATGTACAGCAGCGACAACGATGACTTCAAGAACGGGTTTGCCATAGAGGGCATATCTGTAAACTACACCGAGGGCAACAGGTCCAGAAGCATACAGGACATCGACATGGAAGACAGGCTAGTATACAACCGGATGTGGTACATATACGACATAATAGGGAAATGGGCCAAGAACAACGAGAAGAAGATGCTCCCAAGGAGAAAGGTAAAGAAGTTTGTAAGGGATGACTCCTCGGACTCCGAGACAGTTGTAGGGCCTCCAGGAGCATGCGCATTGTTTGACGCCTATCCAGATCCTCAGATATGCGTGCCCGGACAGCCAAGGAGGCTGACGGAAGAGACCAACAACGGCCTGAGAGAGGCGGTGGAGAAACTCATGAACGATCCAAAATACTTTGGAGGTGAGGGAATCTCATGCAAGTACGACTGGAACTCAAAGGGTGGGAGAGACTATCCCAGCTTCAAGATCAAGCCCGAGGTAACCCGGACTCCAAGTGTTATAATGCCTATACCTCAGACCTGTGGTCTGGCGGATGCAAGCGCTGCCTGTATATTCGTATGGGAATGCACGACTTCCTGGTACCTCAAGTTCACTGCAAGGCTTGACTACACTTTGACATGTAAGGACAAGTTCTTCAAGTCAGTTCCAAGAGAAGACCTGAAGCCGGTGAAGTGGAAGATTGATCTTTCATACCAGTTTGAGGAGAAGAGCGACACTGACGGAGGATATGACGTAGGAGCGTGCAG
>JAXINT010000177.1:0-5360 GCA_034190605.1 Asbonarchaeaceae archaeon (SeqCode)
GAAAGCTATTCCCTGTCTCAATTCCTATACTCTATCGGGTTCTCTGTACTCCGATATTAAAAAATCCTTCCCTCAGGGACGCGTACGTGGCTGGTCTTTGACACACATATTTAAGTATTCACCCCACAAATCAAAAAGTAGAGGAGGTTCCAAAAAGTGCCACTGAAAAAACTACTAGGACTGGACGATGGCATAGATGAACTACAGGAGGACGACTACGTGGAGCTTGAAGCAGTGAACGAGGCTCCAGACTCAAAGGTAAAGATAAGAGTAGCAACCCTGAAGGAGTACGGAGACTCACAGAAAGTACAGAAAATGCTGAGAGAGGGCAACATCGTGTGGGTAAAAATCAAGCCACTTAAGGACAAGGACATGACCGACCTCAAGAGAGCTATAGACCGGATCAAAAAGACAGTAAGATCAATAGACGGAGACATCGCAGGAATAGACGAGGAATGGCTAATAGCAACACCCCCCTATGCACACGTCCATAGATAGACAGTAGATTATCGGACGAGTAAGAAGAGATTTAGAAACTCAGTAAAAGCGTGGACAGCAGGAACTGGGTATTTACCATACTTGACTTTAATCTTCCTTTCCTTACTCCTATTCCTCCCTCCTCATTAGACCTTTCTGATACCTCGCCTGTAGAACGGGATCAATCCTTCTCCATGCCTGATCAGTGTCCAGGTCTGCCAGTTCCCTGCCTTTCTGCTGCTCCTCTTGTGTAAACATATCTGATCAACTGTTATTTAACAGATTCTAATTAAGTCGTATAGTTTCCAGGTTCTGAGGTGCAGAGGTATCTATATCAAGCATCTTGTGCAGAGTGGAAGATAGTGCAAAAGTTGCAGAGCCATCACCGTGGTTACATATGATCTTTCTAGGCTTGTTAGGAAGGTTCTGAACATAGTTAAGAAGCTGCTGTTTAGAGCTGTGGCCGGAAAATCCTTCTATTGTCTTGATATCCAGCTTCATCTCTGTTGCATCATCGTTGCCTGGTAGATGTACATTTTCCTCACCTGACTGTATCACACTTCCAGGAGTGTTCTGGGCCTGGTACCCTACAAATATCAGCCTGTTGTCAGGATTTTCAGCAAGGTTGTCGAGGTAGGAGATTATCGGTCCTCCCGTAACCATTCCCGAGGTCGCAAGTATCACTGCAGGACCTCCTTTCATGGCTTCCTCCCTCTCATCGTGGGAGCCAACTCTCTTGAAGCAGTCCTTGAGCAGTGGATTGTCCTCCTCTGCAAACACCTTCTTCTGCACATCTCTAGAAAGATATCCAGGATATGCAGTGTGCAGTGCTGTCGCATCCCAGATCATACCATCCAGATATACAGGGACGTCAAAGTAGTTCTTCTCGGACTCCTCTGCAATAAGGACCATTATCTCCTGGGCTCTTCCAACCGCAAAAGTAGGCACGATTACCTTATCCCCGTTCTTGATAGTCTCCCGGATCAACTTCTTGAACCTCTTGTTCGCCTTTCTACGGGGAGGAGTCTTTCCCTTCTGATTTCCATAGGTAGACTCCAGGATCAATGTCTCCACCCGGTTGAACTTGGGATCCGCCGGCCTAAGCAACTTGGTCTTGTCGTACTTTATGTCTCCCGTGTATACTATATTGTGAAGACCTTCACCTATATGCAGGTGTACTGCGGCGCTTCCAAGAATATGGCCTGCGTTGTTGAAGGTCAGCCTCATATCCGGTGTTATGTCTACTACTTCTCCATAGGGCACAGTAATTGTGCGTTTTACCTCCTCCTTGATGGCCTGGGAGTCGTAAGGTGCTGACTTACCCTGTTTCCTGACAACATCCAGGTAATCCATCTGTAAGAGGATCATGAGATCTCTCGTGGGTTCGGTGCAGTACAGAGGACCCTCGTAGCCGTATTTGTACAGGAACGGAATTATTCCGCAATGATCTAAATGCGCATGAGAAAGAATTACAGCGTCTAAATCCTTGAAATCTATTTCTGAGACATTTAGATAGGGATATGCGTCCTCTCCCTTGCCTGAAGGATCCATGCCGCAGTCAAGCAGGACCTTTGATTCCTCTGTCTGTAGGAGGATGCAGGATCTTCCGACCTGTCTGAAACTTCCAAGCCCTGTAACTCGTATCCATTCATCTCCTATGCCTTTCTCAAGCTGTATCTTCTCCCCTATATCATCCAAGAAATCCTTTCTAAAGTCAGAGCCTTCATGTATTATCTCCCTAGCTCTTTTAACGACTTTGGAATCTACAGCAGGCACTCGCTCCACTTCAGGCATCCATCTGGTCTCCTTCTTTATCTTCTTGGCAGTGGAGCCGGACTTGCCTATTGCAGCTCCAGGCTTCTTTACCTGTATAATAACCTTGCCAAAGCCAGGTTTGAAAAGAATGTTTTCCATGCCCGCCTCCTCAGGAACTATCTCCTCTATCTTCTTCTTGGCATCAGCTGGATCCGCCCTTATACTTGGGGCTGGCCTTATCTCTACTCTCTTCTTTAGCTTTGACACCAGACTTCTTACAACTTCCTCATTGTCCAAGAAGAACTCCCTGTTCTGGGTGTAGAACACTATGTCAGAAGCCTCGTACCTGGCTTCCTGAATCATAGCGTTGTTAGGAAGCATCTCCTGAACTTCATCAAGTCCTGTCACAGAGAATCACTTCGTTTTTACAGCTATGCTGTTATTTCACTACTTGAATAATGCCTTACTACTCCATGTATTCCTCTACTTCTGAAGCAGGTATCTTTCTGTAGCCGTCTTCATCTATAGCAACTACATCTATACCATCTCCAGAAGCTATGTCCCTCTCACTTGCCGCCTGTACAGCTCTGACAGCAAGCTTTACAGTATCTTCTATCGACATGCCCTCCTCATACCTGTCCTCAAGAACTCCGTATGCTGTAGGAGATCCTGATCCGGTAGACGTGAATGTCTCGTGATCCATTAGACCTCCCAGAGGATCAAGATCGTATAGAACTCCTTCACCATCATCCACGCCTGCTATAACGAACTGGTTCATGAAAGGCATCATTTTAGAACCCTGTAGGATATTTGATAGCAGGGTTGAAGCACCTTTAACCGATATCTCTTTAGTCTCAAGCTTGTAGAGTTTCAGTTCCGCCTTCATCACTCTTACAATCCTTTGAGCATCTCCAACAGAACCGGCTATTGAAAGCCCGATTCCCTCATCTATCTTGAATACTTTCTGCGCCTGTTTTGATACCTTTAGATGGCCCATGGTTGCACGGTTGTCTGCTGCAAGAACCACTCCGTTCTTTGCGGTTATTCCAAGAGTTGTGGTTCCTGTCTCCATGTTTGCCATTTCCTCTCTGTTTCCTCTGTTCTGCATCTGTGTCTTTTGCATCTATGTATACACCTTCTGGTTCTTGTAAGTGAGAAGACCTGTTCGGGAAGAACCCTTTCTAGAACCTAATAAGCTGCAAAGCTTTAAATATCTGGTCCTGGTTTTAAATCCTCAAACATTCCGTCTCTCCAGAATCTCTGGAACCACCTCATTTACAAATTCCTCTGCAAATTCCAGTATCTCTTCAGCCTCTTTTTCTTCCACATCAGTCTCAGGATATCTCACGGGATCATATCTCATCAGCTTCTTGTTAAGTTCCCCGCACCTATCCTTCCCTGCCTCTTCCCTAAAAAACTTGCCAAACTCTCCGCCAATATTGTGAGTTTTGTACTCCTCTCCAGTTTCAGCAAGCAGAGCTGCCTTGACGGCAAGCTCCAAAGAATGGAGAGAAAGAAAAGCAGCAGGTTCAGGTATATCGGAAGAACGCTCCGCAGCACGTAGCCATGATCGTGCGCTTTCTAGATAGTGCCGTATCTCTCCAGAAACTTCCATAGTTTCTCATCCTCGCCAGTAGTGTGTGCAACTATCCCATCTTTCTTCACCTCTTTTATTAATCTTCCACCTTTTTCCAAATCGCCGTACAGATGGAAATGAGGGCTCATGGAAGTTTCTATGTCCTCATTCATTGAAATGTCAGAAAGCTTCTCCAAGATAATGTCCTCTTTATCTTTCCAACTATCCGAAAAGAACATTGCATCAATATCGCTCTTCCACGTGGCTTCTCCCCTGGCAACAGACCCAAATATGATTACCGACAGCGGGCTTTTAACCCCTTCAACTGCCTTTAGATATTCCAGAACCGCGTTTCTAAGCTTTTTCTGAGGTATCTGGTTCACCAGAGGAAATTTTGGGTTGAATGCGCTATCGGCCTCAAAATAAACTGCATATCCTTCTTCAGATACTGAGAAACAGGTAGAAAAATCCTTCAGCTTGTATATCTTCCTTCTACCAGATCTACTCTTCTCCTTAAAGCTTTGGACAACTCCCTTATCTTCCAGAGAATCTAGGTGCTTTAGGAGCGCCGGCTTTGACATATCAACCTTTTCCGAAAGCTCTATAAGGCTCTTCCCGCCATCAAGTAATAGGTTTACCACCTTCTTCTTGGTGCTGTTCTCCGAGATGAGTCCAAACATCTGTACAAACAGGTTATTAACTTATTAACTTATAAGTTTATTGGTTAATAAGTTCTGTAACAGATAGGCAAGACGATAGAATAAGACCTCACAGCCTCTAAACCTAGTAGAAACAGAAGAGAATCAGTGTACCCTGCCTCTTGTCTCCTCAACAGACAGAACATCATCTTCCAGGTCCTCTATATCTATTTCCTCAAGTTCACCTGTATAGGACATCCGGTATACCGGTTTATCGTTGTTGTATAGGAACCTAGCCTCCTTGAAAACACCTGCACCCCATTTCCCGTCTTTAAAAGGCAAAAATACACCGATATCTATATTAGGCAGCACTTCATCAAAGAAATATTTCATCCCACTACCGTGCTCCTCCTTGTACTTTTTATAGCCTCGCTGATGCTCTTCCTTCTTTGGGTTCTCCAGCTCATAATCAGGAAACTCTTCTCTTATCTTCTTTTCCAATTCAGCCTCCAGCTCGGTATCATAAAGATCAACGCTATTGTCTAATTGATAATTATTAAAGGGTTAATTATTTAAGCGGAGTTCTCCCAATAAATTAACAGAGATGTTGGAGCTAGAAACAACTGATTTCATGCCTTCGCAAGAGAAAGCAGCCGAAGTACTGCGAAGCCATCGCTGGAAAAACGGCTTATACTGTCCGCACTGCCAATCCGATAAAATAGTTAAAAACGGAGTTAGAAAGGACCATATACAGCAATACGCATGCAGAGCCTGCGGAAAATGCTTTAACGACAGAACCAAAACAATATTCGATGAAACCAGAATGCATCTAAACGAATGCTTATACGCTATAAAAGCTCATGAGGACGGAAAAAGCACTAACAGAATCAAAAAAGAACTTGAAAGACACTGGC
>JAXINT010000048.1:0-5345 GCA_034190605.1 Asbonarchaeaceae archaeon (SeqCode)
AAGGGCAATCCGAACAGCTTCTTAGAACGAACGGAGGGACCAATTGAGGAACAGTTCGAAGGCCGATTAGAGGCCCATATTTCTAGCTGGGAGTACTTTTTTATACAATTTTCCGGCAATTGACCTTTCATGGAAAGGAAGACTTGGCTTTTGACGGTGTTTGCTCTGACCTTGTTGGTTTTTCTGGCTGGTTGTTCCGCAAAAAGAAGCAGTGGAAAAAATCACACTCCTACCGGTTTTGTTGAGAAAAAAGCTCCTTATGGTTTTATAGGAAGTCTTATCGAGGTTGACGGAAAGGTAGCATACAAGGTTAGAGATGAGGATAAGCAATTTATTGTTTACAACGGGACAGAAGGCGAAAGGTACAACCAAATAATGTTTCCAGAGGTGGTTGGTGGGAAATTGACCTATCGGGCTATGAAGGGCGATAAGTGGGTTGTCGTTCATAACGGTAAAGAAGGCAAAAAATACGATTCTATAAGTCCTATCGTTGATGTGGGAGGAATCCCTGCGTATAAGGTTCAAGAGGGGAATAAGCGATTTATTGTTTATAACGGGACAGAGTTAGGTAAGGAGTACTATAGTGTGAAGTATCCCGTTAGTGTCGGTGGGAAACTAGCCTTTAAAGCACTAGTCAATAAAACTGAGAGGAACTATAAGGAGATGGTTGTCTATAACGGTAAAGCAGGCCATATATACGATTCTGTGTTCCATATTGTTGATGTTGGAGGAAAACCAGCTTATGTAGCAAGGAAGGATGGTAGACAGTTCGTCGTTCATAACGGTAAAGAAATCGGTAAGAACTATGATAGAATAAAATGGCCTGTTTCTGAAGTAGGAGGGAAGCTAGCCTATATAGCAAGCGAGGGTAATAAAGAGTTTGTTGTTCATGGCGATAAAGAACTGGGCAAGGACTATAGTAGCTTAAGAGGTATTGTTGACATTGGAGGAAAACCCGCTTACATAGTAGACGGAGAACCAACTTATATCCCAGAGAAAGATACTTATCTGAATAAAGATTTTGTTGTTTACGATGGAGAAAAGATCAGTAAAAAATATGGGAGTATAGATTATCTTGTTGATATTGATGGTAAACCGGCTTACGAAGCAGTGAATAATGGGTCTCACTTTGTTGTTTATGACGGCAAGAAAGGAAAGAAGTACGATGATATAAGGCATATTGCTGATATTGGAGGGAACCTTGGTTATATAGCAGAGGAAGGCTATGATGAAGTTTTTGTATATAAGGGGAAGGAAGGGAAGAAATACGATGAAATAGGCAATGTTAATAAAGATATTGTTAATGTTGGCGGTAGACCGGCTTATGAAGTTAAGAAGGGGAATAAAAAAGCTGTTTTTTATGATGGGAAAAAGATTAGTGAGGGATATTATAGTGCAAAATCCCCGGTTAATGTCGATGGGAAACTAGCTTTTGCTGCTATAGATGAAGGCCCTACTGAGGATCCTCGCGGCCCTGATTGGTATATAGTTAAAGAAAAATAATCTTAACAAGCCAAACAAAATTTTCCCTCTCTACACTAAAACAGTATATAAATACTTTGTTTGAGGCTATACCTCGCAGTCATGAATCTCGGATTAACTGAACTGTTTCTTCCAGTTGCGGAGGGACCATCGAAGAAACAGTTCGGTTCCTTCTGTTAGCATTAGGTGTGGAGTATGTATAGATTGATAGTACATTTGCAGGTATCAAACTCTCTCCTGGCTGGAAGAAGCCATCACTCTAAAAAGAGTGTTAACCGATATAGAGGACAGAAAGCGATCAAATATGGACCATCCAATCGAAGATGAAGACAAACTATCCGATGCTGTAGAGGACAGAGAAATTACATAGACAAAACACTTTGAGGAGGACACATTGCAAGACCGTCTCAACATAACTAAAGAACTTGTAATCAAATATCTGGCAAAATTCAAGGATCTGGACGAATTTAAATTCGAGCCAGACGACTACATAGGCGAAAAATACATACTGCTGTTCGACAAATCAACCAAATACTGGCTTAAAATCGTTATATCCTTCAAAAACGGCACGATAGCTGTTATAACAGCACATCTGGCGAACAAAACCCAGAAGGAAAAAGCAAACTTATTAAAGTTAGGTAATTGAAAATACAGTACTATAAGGAGAGGTAAATACCAATGGCTCAAGCAGAAGAAAAACTCCGGTACAGACCAGAACTAGACATACTTTACTACAACCAGGGAGAAAAGTCCAAGAACAGCCTGGATATAGGGAATATAACTCTAGATTTCGGGAGAAAAGGCCAAATAGTCGGACTAGAGATACACAAGGCCAGCAAAACCTTAAGCGACCTAACCGGAGGAAACATACAAAGAGAACAGCTCAAGAAAATAGAAGATATAGCCATAAAAGTGAACTACCAGCAGGACGCAGCAATGATAGTAATCCTGCTATACTACCCTGTACAAAGCGGGGTCGAACAGGAAAGCATCAACCTGTCCATGGCAAAGGATGCAGTAGGACCAAAAGCAACTGCATAATTCTTGTGCTTATATCTTTGTTATCAATGCTTCGTTCCCTACCTCTTTCTCTGCTTCCTTCCGCACTGATTCCTCGCTTTTACCCGATGAGATCACTTCATCCCCGTGTACTGCTACCCACTTGCCCTGGAAGTCCTCTAATTCGTTGTCCATTACGAATTTGAACTCCTTGCTAAATGCGCCCCCCATTGTTGAAACACCTAATAAACACCAACACTATCTGTACTTATAAAGATTTCGTTTTTCTGATGGGATTGTAGTTTATCGAAATTATTTAATTCTTCTGACGGAAATTTTGAGATGTCTAAGTTAGATGAAAAATCTGTTGGATTATTGATGGAAGACTAGCATAGAAGCCTATCCAACATCTTTCTCACACTTCTACCCGCACTATGTAGTACACGTAACTGCTTATGATAGCTGCAAAGAAGCACCAGACTGATATGAGCGCATTAACCCAGACCATGGTTAGGGCGCCAGACAAAGCTATCATGGAGCCAAGGACCCACATCTTGCGCTTGTGTGTTAGGAAGAACGGCATAATTGCCAGGAAAGCGTAGATTACAGCGTATAACATCTCACCTCCGATAGGTGCAACTGCACTGTAGACTATGTTGCCTCCTTCTATATAAGCTGACTGGGAAAAAGTCACCAGGTAGGCTACTGAGGTAATACCCCAGACCGTGGCAGCTGCCAGACACCACTTGAGCAGCTTCTTCCTGAAACCCCTGGATTCTATTCTGTACAGCGCCAGTGTCATGTAGGCAGGCCATCCAACGATAGCAAACAACAGGAATGTATAAGTGGCTGCTGACTGCAGTAGGGGAAACCCACCGTTCTCAAGCGCTATCCACAGAACTCCTTCAGAAAACTGCTGTATGGAAAATAGAAGCGGTGTAAGAGAGAACAGGAACCACCTATCGCTCGTGTTCGCCCTTAAAGATAGAATGCCTATAGCTGCAAGAACAGCAGATGCAGTGAAACTGGCCTGTGCAGAAAAGCACATAAGTAACCAATAGAACTGAAAGATTAAAAGCCTTTTTAATCCGGTTGTCTTTAATTGAGGATTATTAACCAAAACCCCTGATATAGGCAAATCCAATATGTAGGAACTCCTAGTCAAAAAGTTTTCCCCCTAGCTCCTCCAAGATCTCGGAAGCCCTCTTCTCAGTGTCACTGTTTACAACTATCCGGATCTTTGCCGACGTTCCAGAAGGTCTTACAAGCGCTTCAAATCCCTCTCCCTTGAACTTTACACCGTCTACTGTAGAAACTACCTCATAGTTCTTCTTTGCATGTTTTATAGCTTCTGCAATCACTTTTCTCTTGTATTCTTCCTCTTCAAGGCTGTAAGATGTCTTTTCCGTGAATACTTGCGGTGCATTGTCCAACATCTCAGGGATCTCTTTATAGTTCAGCGCCAGGAGTAAGGAGGCCAGTATTCCGGAGTTGTACCAGCAGAAATCGGTGATTGCAAAGTGGCCGTTGGGCTCTCCGAGAAGATCTGCTCCAATTGAGTGTCCCTTTGCCGAGACGAAAACATCACCAACACGAGAGTATTCTATATCCGCATCCAGAGATTCAAGTATGTCTGCCGTGTCGATGGAAGCTGCAATTTTATCCGCGTCTAGGATATTTGCCAAAAGATAGAAGGTGTGGTTGCCGTCAAGCCAGCCCTTATCTGGATGGTATATAAATGCACGGTCCGCATCAGGGTCAAAGGCCACTCCAAGGTCGGCTCCGGTCTCCTTCACCTTATCTACTATGTAGTCCCTGTTAGAGCGCTTGGGTTCAGGGTCTACACCACCCTCATCTGTACTGCAGTTCAGCTCGATTACCTCAAAACCTGCCTCCTCAAAGATTATGGGAGCAGTTCTGACAGCTCCTCCATTGCAGCAGTCAAGCACTACTTTTCCTTCTCCAGGCCTGGACTTCTCTGTAAATTCCAGCATTCTCTCTATGTATCTCTCATCGAACTCGGCCTCCATACGGAGTAGTCGAGACTCAGGACCAGCATCCGGCCTCTCCTCCATGTACAGCTCCTTTACCCGGTCCAGATCCTCGTTTGAAAAGCCGTATCCCTCCCTGTATAGTAGTTTGAAACCTGTACGGCTCCAGGAATGGTGGGAAGCAGTTACCATCACACCTATGGCTCCGTAGAAACTGGAAGCAAGTGCAGTCCTGTCCGTGGTTCCGACACCCACATCAATGACCTGTACCTCTCCTTCTCTCAAGCCTTCTACTAGAGCGTCCGACACCTCCTTGGAGTTATCTCTTGTATCTCTTCCGACAACAACCTTTTCCACGTCTTTCTCTCGCGCATATGACGCTACAGCCATTCCCAGCCTTTTAGAGAAATCTTCGTCAATCTCTTCAGGGTAGTCTCCCCTTATGTCGTACCGGTTGAACACTTCAGGATGTTTATCTGACATTTTTGAGGTCAACACCGTTTAGAACTCATCCATTATCTCTTCAAGCTCTTCGAGGTTCTTTATGTGGAAGTCAGGGTCTCCCTTCTTCTCCTCGGATACTAGGATAGTTATCAGGCCACACCTCTGGGCAGGTTCCAGGTCTCTCTTCCAGGAATCTCCAACCATAGCGACATCTGCAGGATCAAGCCCTTCCTTCTCCAGGACACTGTTGTAGAACTCCTCAGAGGGTTTCATGCTTTCAGTCTCTCTCGGTGTTATGAGGTGGTTGAAGTAGTCCTTCCAGCTGCCAAGTACCTTGTTGAGCTTTCTTTCCAGTGGTCTCTTGAACTCGTCAGATGCAACAGCTAACAACTCCACACCGCGCTCCTCAAGCTTTTCAAGTATCTGAGG
>JAXINT010000132.1:0-5317 GCA_034190605.1 Asbonarchaeaceae archaeon (SeqCode)
CAACTGGACAGAGACCTACATGGGAGAAACCCAGCTCTACTACAACTCCCTCTAACAATAACCTAAGGTAGAAACGGGAGGAAGAGCTTCTGGGAGTATAGGTCCTCTTTGTACAGAACCTAACTAGCTGGAGTAAAGAGAGAGCACAATTAAGATTATTGCAATTTAAACTATTAAGAATTCCTGAACCTTTTTAAGAATCTGCTCCCCATATCTATGCGTAGGTGGATCTCATGGAATACTCCCATCCTTTAGAGCAGATTGAGGATAAGACTCCTGCAATGGATTCTGAGGGCAGGACGAGAAGAATGAAAGGTGCTTACGGATACATTCCTCCGGTTCATCCCTATGTTAGGGAAGAGACCGAGATAAGGCAGAGCAGAGATAGAAAGAGATACTTGCTGGTTGAAGAGGAAAATATAGAATTAGAGGAAGCCAATCGAATAGTTGAAGAAGAATATAATGAGTGGGTGAGGAGAAACAAACCCCTTCTATTTAAGTTCACTGACTTCTTGATTGACATTATTGAAGAACTAGAGAGATGATACAGAACTGTCCACAAGTTTTGTGTGGGTTAACTGAATGTCCCCAAAGGAAAACGGCGCTACATCTTCCGGTTCCACTTCCTCCTGGAGAATTTCTTGTCCACGAGTCTTCCTGCAGACACCATCTCCTCGGTCGAAAGAGGTTTTTCGGTGCCGCCATACTTCTCTCTGAACTTGTCTTTTAACGCCTCTATAACCTCTTCACGCGTATGGTCTATATGGTCCTTCATGACCGCAACTCTCTTCTCTGCCGACTTTATAGCCTTGTCAGAAAGCTTCTCCTTCCCTATCCTCAGAACCTTGAGCATCTCCGGGATATCCAGGCTGTAGGAAAGCGTGGCGTGGTGAAGGACTGATCTTCTCCTTCTGAGCTGTGCTGCACCTCCAATCTTGCCTTCAGGATGAACTATATCGTTCAGTGGCTGGTGCTCGACCTCAAGCCCTAGCTCGTTAAGCGCTTCTAGAACCCAGCTATCTAGCTCCCTGTAGCTCTCCTCTATATCCTCTGGAACCTTTTTCTTTGGAAGATAGAGAGAATAAGTTATAACATTCTCCGGCTCCACATACATCGCTCCTCCACCTGTCAGCCTTCTCACCACTTCTATATCTTTCTCCTTAACATATTCGGTCTGAACCTCATCCTCAAACGACTGGAACCTTCCTAGAGGTACTGCGGGGTTTTCCCTGTACCAGAACCTCAGGGTAGGTTTTATCTCTCTCTTCTTCATCTTCTCAGTCATTACCTCATCCAGTGCGTGGTGCATGGCCTCTGAAAAAGGACCGCTGTCCACGATTCTGAATTCTTCACTCATTCTACCACCTTTCTAAGCGCCTCTACTATATGTTTCCTGTCAAAACCTATGGTCTGAGCATCTACTTTTTCCAGCCTTTCAAGAACCTTTTCTTCATCAATATCTGACTCCATGCCTTCCAGCGCATTCTCAAGTTCTTCGAGCGCTTCAGGAGGTTGTAGGAAGAAGTCTCCAGTAATGTTTACATTTTTCAAGCGGTCTCCGACCTCGGCCTTTAACTTTACAAGTTTCCCCTCAGGAACCTTTACAGAAGCTTTTCCATGAGTTGTCATCTTTATCCCTCTATTGTGGGCTTAAAGATTTAAAGATGTCGCAGGCAGGTTTCCAAGTACAGGTGAAAATGGCAGAAAAATTCAACGGCCTGAACTACAATTTTATAGAGGGCTCCGGTACTCCTCTGGTGTTCCTACACGGATGGTTGGACCTCATGGACTCATGGAAGCCAGTGATAGACTGCCTTGAGCTGGAAAACCCTGTACTTCTCTACGACCAGCGCTGCCACGGAAGGTCTGAATGTTCGGAGTTCACATTTGAAGGCCTTGCAGAAGATCTTGAAAGCTTGCTTGACCACCTTGGTATAGAGAATGCGGTGCTTATCGGCCATTCTATGGGAGGGATGGTGGCGCTGCAGTTCGCAGTCCAGAATCCGGAAAGAGTTTCAAAGCTTTTCCTTGCAGCTTCCTGCGCTTCCACTCCAGAGCCTGAAGGCAAGTCTCCCAAGTACTTCCTGGAAAACCTTGGTTCCATGGACCGGGAAAGATGGGCTGAGGAGATCATGGAGAACTACACCGGAGGAGGAGAGCTTGATGAGCGCAGAGAGAAGTCCAAAAAAGTCTTGGTCAACGCTGATAGAACTCCTGTGGAATGCGGTCTCAGAGAAATGGTGGAGTTTGATATAAGGTTGGAAGTAGAGGAGAGGCTTTCGGGTAAAGACGCAATGGTAGTTGCAGGAAAGGATGATGGCGCTATAACTCTGGATAAGTGCAGGGAGCTTTCTGACCTGTTGGACTGTCCTTTAAAAGTGCTGGATTCCACTCATCTGATGTTGCAGGAGAGGTCGGAAGAACTAGGCGAGTTTTTGGAGAAGTTTCTATAGTCCGAAGGAGGGGTTAGAGAAAAATTTACTTAAAGAGGCGATGAGAAATTAGATTTAGGGGGAGATCTGTAATGGATGAGACAGACCATGTAGAGCCGTTCGAAGATAACGGGCCTAATAAGGATTTTGTAGAGGTTGTAAGGCGCTACTTTGAGGAGAACGAAAGTTTAACTGAAGACTTTGAAGAGGAATATCCAGAACACGCAGAGAAAAGAAAGGGCACCAAGGTTGATCTGGAGGTACTTGAAAGAACTAAAGAAAGATGGAAGAAAGAAAAAAAGAACAGCCCTAACCAAGTTAGTCTTCAGTACTATGTCAAGGACTATCCGTTTAGTATAGAGCTGAAGGTTAGGCATGCCTATCCACCTGTTAAAGGCTGTATAAGAGATATTTCTTCCATGTCAACACCCAAGAACAATCCTTATTACTCTCTTATAGGAGGTGGTCCAAAGGGTATCTTGGAAGGGTTTTATGAGGAGTTTCCTAACCATTACAAAAATATCCTAAGGGATGTGTTAGGCAGGAATTTTGACAGGAATCCTGAATGTTACTTTTTGGATTCTGAGGAGTTAAAACACGGCAAACTGGCGGAAATAGAGGTTCCAAAAGTCTATGAGAGGGATAAGCTTGCGGAACTACCTGATACTGCTGTAGAGCTTTCAAAGAAGTTATTTGACCACTACCAGGATGAAATGATGGATGATCTTACTGAAAACATCCGTATATTTTCTCATTTTGGTCTAGAAGAGGGAAAGGAACCTGAAGAACTCCAAGAACTTAGGGACATGGCTGAAAAGCTTCTTGAGAGGATAGAGGAGAGAAAAGACTAATGCATTACACATACGCTATTGTCTAATTGGTAATTGTTACGGAGTTAAGAGGTGGTCGCCTAGTTAATCCTCAATACCCAAAATCTGTGCTATCAAGAATCTCCAGTATCTGGCTGTGTACCGTTTCATTGGTAGAAGCCACCATTACTTTCTGACTCTTGCCATCTACAGGCTTGTTTTCAAGATCTGTCATTCTCCCGCCAGCTGATCTAACCAGATACATCCCAGCCGCTACATCCCATAGCTCAGTTGGTCGCCCTGTATAGGAGAGGAAAGAACTGTGCCTGCCTTCGGCGACCTGTGCAAGACTATGGGCTATTGAACCTCCTTGTTTTACCAACTTGCCAAAACAACCGTTCCTGTATCTGTCGTAAAGTCCCTCTATTTGCTTGCTGTATTCTTTCGAGATTTTGAAATTGACTACCTGGTCAGATAGATTCTCAGCATCAAAAACCGGCATCTCCCTTCCATTCATTGTGGGGTCGATCCCCTCGGCTCCAGCATAGAAGTCACTACTGAAAGGATGATATACAATACCTAGAACCGTATCTCCATCCTCCTCTAATGCCAGGCTCACGGAAACGGTGTTCTCTCCGTTTATATAGCTCCATGTACCGTCTATAGGGTCGCAAAGCCATCTATATCTGTTATCGGATTTTACATCAGCTAGTTCTTCTCCTTTGAATCCATATTCGGGGAATTCTTTAAAAAGACGGTCTCTTATAAGCTCCTCGGCCTTCTTGTCAGCAAGGGTTGCCGGTGTACCGTCCTGCTTGAAAATACTATCCGGAATCCGCTTGGATCGTATATCCTTTATCAACTTGCCTGCATCTCTTACAGCTTCCTCCGCTTTTTCAAGTTCGTAACCTAAACTCATAGATACATGTTCAAGAAACAACTTTAAATATGAATAACTGGCAGAAACGTTCTACAACGGCTTATAGTATGTGAAATAAGTCTTTAAACTTCACAGGTGGCTGTACAGCGGTTTTTACTGGAGTACACGGCTTCCACAGTATCAGTAATTATTTCACATACTATATATAAACTCCTCAAAGTCGTGAAGCATCTTAACCTCAAATTCCCTGTACTTCTGGAGGTCTTCTAGAGTAAATTTGACATCCTCGTCCTTCTCTCCGGCGCAGCAGTCCTTTACAACGGTTATGTCAAATCCTCGGTCAAACGCTGACTCGATACAGCTCCTTACACCCGCATTTATAGCCAGTCCTGCGATAACTAGGTGGCTGACCTGGTTGTTGACAAGGATGTTTTCCAGATCTGTCTGATAGAAGGGATCCCATCCATAATGTTCGACAACAGTTCCTCTATCCACGGGAATTTCCTCGTGGATATCTGACCTGGATTCAAAGGTGTCAGAGCTAGGCTGGTAGGGAGGAAATGCCTCGTACGGATGCCGGTCTATATACCTTTTAGTATAAATAACATTGTGGCCCTCCTTTAGCGCCTCATGGACCAGAGTGGTTACCTTGTCCACTTTTATATCCATGTCTCCAAGGTAGAACTCGGAGTCCTCAAGGAACCATTCCTTCTGGAAGTCCACCAGTATAAGCGCTGTGTTGCCGTCTCTGATCATAGGCTATTAAACCCCTGTCCACCTATTTTGGTTTCGGACTTAAATAAAAACACTGCATCCTGTCTGACCTTATCAAGAGGTTCTTGAGATCAGCTATGTACCTCTCGGTAGCGGTTATTGGTTACTCTTTATAAAGGCAACGAAGCTTTTATAAAACATAGTTGCCATCATATGGTAACACTATGAAGAACGGGGTTTTGGATCGACTGGAACCGGTGGAAAATCCGGAGGAAGAACTAACTCTAGACGAAGAGACAGAACAGTTTCTAGACCGTTTAGACCTTGATCAGATTGATCTCTACCGAACTGTTGAAGATAATGACTTCTCTGGCGAAGACTTTCTTGCGGATACAGAAGACCAGGCAGTAATTGGACCTATAAACGGCAAACCAGACAACATAATCAAAAGAGCACCCAACACACACCTCAAAACCACAAAA
>JAXINT010000118.1:0-5315 GCA_034190605.1 Asbonarchaeaceae archaeon (SeqCode)
GTCATATGGAAGCCCCTTCCAATCTCTGATTGGTAGTGGGTCACTTCACTAAAGATACTCTTGACTGCTTTTAATATGCTTTCTCCGTTGAACATAGAGCTATAATTTTGTTGCAAGGATAAAAATATCTGTGGATAGGTAGGAGATACTGTGCGGTTTCGGAAAGTTCCCGAAAGAAGGGCTTAAAGAGGTAGCTATGGAGAATACCGGTTCAATGTCCTAGGGAAGGGAATAGTGTCTCTGATATGATCCTGGTTGCAGATCCACCTCACAAGCCTCTCCAGTCCAAGTCCAAAGCCTGAATGCGGGATTGAACCATACCTTCTCAGATCTATGTACCACTGATAGTCTTCAAGAGGGATTCCTTCTTTCTTAATCCTCTCCTCCAGCGCTTCTGCACTGGTCTCCCTCTCAGAACCTCCGATGACCTCTCCAAATCCTTCTGGCGCTATCATATCGTTGTTAAGCACGACCTCGGGATTATCAGGCTTTGGCTTCATGTAGAAGGTCTTGACCTCTGCCGGATATTCGGTTACAAACAGCGGGACATTCATGTCCTTGGTCAGATGCCTCTCTTCCTTGGTTCCAAGGTCTTCTCCCCATTCTATGTCAAACCCCTCGTCCTGAAGCTTCTCTATCACCTCCGTGTAGGTCATCCTTGGGAAAGGCGCCTCCACTTCCTTGAGTGTCTTCGGATCCCTTCCTAGCGCCTCAAGTTCCTCGGAGTTCTTCTCCACCACTTTCTTCACGATAAATTCCACGAGCTCCTCCTGCAGCTCCATGTTGTCCTCGTGGCTCTGCCATGCTCCTTCCCATTCCAGGTGCCAGTATTCCGTCAGATGCCGCCTTGTACGCGACTTTTCCGCCCTGAATGAAGGGGTTAGAGAATACACGCTCTCCAGTGAGAAGATTAGCGCTTCTAAATAAAGCTGCACTGACTGAGAGAGATATGCCTCCTCTCCAAAGTATTCGACCTCAAAAAGCTCTGTACCGCCTTCACAGGCGTTTGGAGTGAATATGGGTGGATGCACCTCGTATGCGCCTGTAATATCAAAATACTGCCTTGCCGCCTCAAGTATTGTATGCCTGACCTTCATCATGTTGGTTATATCTCTTGAACGAATCCATAGATGTCTGACATCATTCAAGAACTCTGTGCTCTGATCCTCCGTGATCGGAAACCTCTCAGCCTTATGAACTATCTCCAGATCCTTGCCCTGGATCTCGTATCCTACAGGAGACCTTTCATCCTCTTTCAAGATTCCTCTGACCTTGACTGCCGACTCCAGCGTAGCATCAAGCGCATTCTGGAACGCCTCAGGATTCTCGTCCTTCTTGAAAACCGACTGTACAGTTCCAGTCGAGTCTCTGAGCACTATAAAGGCTATGTTCTTGGAGTCTCTTTCCCTGTAGACCCATCCCTTGAGCTCTACCTCTTCTCCTACCCTTTCATCGGTAAGTATATCCTGTATCTTGGGCATCTTTCCACTACAGGGGTTTCTTAGGAATTTTTAAATATGTGGAGCACCCTCTGCCGATCGAGCGCCTTTTGTTCACTACATCCTGACTCCACTTTTATCTCTAAAACCCGGGTTAACAACTATATATTGTGGTCGAGTTCAGCAAAAACCCTTATATATCGGCGCCCACCATAAGACATACAGTGGTTTGAAGGCCTGGACTTGAGGGGTCGAGTCCGGGGTTCAAAACTTTGAAGAGAAGAGAGGGGGATTTTAGTTGATACTGCACAATATTGATGCTTGTGCTGAAGAGGAAAAATCTGTTCTTCCAAACCCTGATTCTCTGCTCTCCCGATTTTCTAAGAGGTATTATAGATGAAAGCTGTATCAGAGTTCACGAAAGAAGATAGGCGTGAGGATATAATTAATCTTCTTGAAGATGGAGAAACGGTTGTAACGAAGGCTGAGCTGGCTGAGAGATATAATGTTTCTAAAGACACTATATACAACGATATGGAGGCTCTAGGTTTTGAGGAGGGAGGAGCATATCCGATTGTAAAGGATCGGGAAGGTATGGAGCGCGCTTATTCATTTCAGTTTGCGATGGAGTACCGAGATGAGCCTGAGCTTGTGACGGCCGATAGTGATATCCAAGAGGTTGTAGATTATTACACTGCGGAAGCTCTAGGGCTGAATGACCGTCTTGGACAGCAAAAGTTGGAGGATAGGGAGAAAGTTAAGGTAGATATTGTCGGCGAACCAGTTACTGCTACCAAGCTATATAATCACGATCTTTGGGTAGGAAAGGCTGAGAAAATGAAGGAATTAAAGAAAGAGAAAGGAGAGGATTACTTTGACGAAAACTATGTAATGGTCATAAATGGAAGCCTACTACCTCATATACCGTTCTTCTACTCGAAAGTAGAGAAAAATCAGGCTATGCAGCGAGTGGGGTATTGGATGGATAAGGATACGAGCGGAACTGCCGCAGATATACTTCAAGATGAGGGAGCTATCTTGAAGTTAGTTAATAAGGAACTTTCAGGCCTAGAAGATTATAGTGATATAGCTGATTCTGAATATGATACGCCTGCGGAGTTTTGGGTTGACAGGGTAATAGAAGGCGAGGAAGGGGGAGATGAGCTTCAGGAAATGCAGGGTTTCTTTAGTGAGAAAGATATACTTGAAGAACTAGATCCTGAGGTAATAAAATATATTAAGCATGTCAAGGATAGGCTTTCTGACGATTTAGATCCTGAAAAGATCGCCAAGAAGATAACTACCCATGAGCAGGCTGTTCAGTCTATAGCGAGGACTTTCAAAGAGATTAAAGATGTTATAGGTTACGATGTGCCTTTGATAATATGCGATGGAGAAGAAGGTAGGAAGAATAAGGAAGCTATAAAGGAGATCAAGGTTCAGGACTATTCGGAGGAGGTTAGAGCAACTGCTCAAGAGATAAGCAACAAGATAGAGACTATGTATGATGAACTTGTTTCCTTTAGAGGCACTATAAGAGAGATGAGTAGGAGAGAGGATAGTGACAGGAACTACGACGTTCTTTTAGAAAGGCTTGAAGATATGGAAGCTCGTGACCTAGTGGATGTTGACTTCCACGACTTCGATATAGAGGAGGGCATTGAGAACTATGAGGAGCTACTGGAAGCTCAAGAAGAGTTCCATGAAGGTATAAAGCGGCTGAATAGGAAGTTAAGAGGTGATGAAAAGCAGCTTTCCGCAATGCTAGTGGAGAAAGCAGTAACAGACGCATTTGGGAAGGCAGGTGCAAAGATATTTAACAGGATAAGTATAGAAGCTGACGCCAATGAAATTTTGGAGTCTATGGCAGATATAGAATACAAGGAACTTCTTTACAATATCCCTGGCACAGATGTTATAGATATTGTGGACGACAAGGATTTAGGACATATAGAGATAGGTGGGTGGGACATAGAGTATGCCCATAATTTAAGACAGGCTTCTGATATACCCGTATTTAATGGATTAGAGAAGATGGCTAAGCAAAGGGTGAAGATGAGTGATAGGACTCCTGACCTCTTTATATCCGGCCATCACGGTCCGATGGCAGGTAAATACTACAAGCTTAAGAGAGGACCTTCAGCAGATGTAGTGTACCAGGTGCAAGCCGGGGTCTTCCAAGATCCGGAAAAAGTCCAAGAATTCAAGGGAGACGGACAAAAGGATATGAACACCAAGCGCTTTGATAAAGGTATGTTTGGATCAGGTAACTGTATAGTAGAGCTGGAAGTCAAGGAAGGGCCGGAGGGAGAGCTTAGAAAAACCCGTAATACTATACCTTGGCAGGCTGAAAGCTTAAAGAATCTTGGACGTCAAGTACAGGGTACAAATTTTGTCAAGGATTTGAAGGATATCAACTGGATGGACTTTGAGGTTTGGTCTGATGAACATTTTGGTTCTCCTCATGATGTTAGATATGCGTTCCAGAAGTCCATCCAAGAACTCAGCAGCGAGTTCATAGAGTGGCAGAGAAAGCATGGACCTGATAATAAGCATATACTTGAACTTGGAGATGTCCACCAAGGTTCTAACATCTATAGACATCAAACCAATGAGGTAGAGGTTTTGAAGGGCAGGGACTGGGAGAGACTAGTAGAGAATGTACAAAGACAACTTGAAGAAGCGGGAGCGGATAAAGACACTATAATAAAGTCAATTAAGGAACTTGGTAATATGAACGCTAACCAGTCGGCAACAAGCAGTATGAGCAGGCAGACCAAAGCTATAAAGAGGAACCTTATATCTCCATGGCAGGAAGACATATACCAAGGTATAATCGAGGAGATTACTCATGTATCCGGTGATCACTACGACAATAATATGAAGAACAGAAATTTGGATGAGGCTATTGATATGCAAGTGATGTATAACAACGATACTTGGGAGGAGAAAGTTAACACCGTAACTATGGGAGGCAAGTACGGCAGAGGATTTATGAGGGTTGGAGACAGGACTATTCTCTTATCTCATGAGAGCGAAGGAAAGGGCAGGCATAAAATCAGGAGCATGTATGATGATCCTGCAGTCAAAGGTGAAAATGTAGACTGCTCTGCTTCTGGTAACAAGCATGTTGGTGCCTGGACCATTCATAACGGCAAGTTCCACTTTTCTTCTCCCGGACTGCAGCCTACCACTGACTTAGGACACAAGATAGGGAGAGGAGATATAGTGCGTGGAATCATAAGCAATCTGCGTATGCCTGAAGACCCTGATAAAGGATTCTACGAGATAGAATATTTGGTTGAATGAGAGAAATAATTAGTTTTTATCTCTTCTTGGTCCATCTTCTTCAGGTATTTTTCTAGATTGTTCCTTTATTCTTTGTCCTCTTCCTTTTTCTTGATCTCTTGTCCTTTCTTCACCCTCATGCCGCTCTTCTTCCCTCTCTCCTCTGCGCCTCTCTCGTTCTTCAGGTTCCTTCGGTTCTTCAGCCTTGCCTTCGAAGAAAAGCATCTTTGTCAGGCCGTAAGCGCCCACTACAAGGGTGTAACCTACCAGTATTCCTCCTATCCCTAGAAATCCGGTTGAGACGTAGATGAGTACCTTTGTCACGTCAAATGGTAGGGGGGAGTTTGCTGCTGACGCTCCTATCGCCTGGTTCACAAGCCTGAGCGCGTATCCTGCACCTGCTATAAACAGGCCGGTGAAAAACTGCGCTATCTTTCCCATCTTCACCATTCTTTTTGTACTCCACGGGTTAAATATCTCATTGCGATATTATTATAAGATTATAATCTAAAGACCGATATATGACTGAAAAGGTTTATCTTCACCGTTGGAGAAGACCTCTTCCTCAGTTCCTTTCGGAATTTAGGT
>JAXINT010000009.1:0-5243 GCA_034190605.1 Asbonarchaeaceae archaeon (SeqCode)
TAACACCGCCCTACACCAAAGTTAGAACTCGGCTTTTAACTCAAATAGGTAGGATGTGGGGGTGTATATGTTGGGTCTTAATTTTGTATCCGGCTTTTATGGGGAATTAGAAATATCTTTAATACTGCAGGAGAAGCAGATTAAGCTGGCTTAAAATGCATGTAGCTATCTATGTATTTTTAACGGTACCGTATGGGAGCGGGACGTTCACCTAGCACTAGTTCCACCTGCTTTTCCTCTCCGTCTCGGAGTATAGTCATTGATACCCTATCGCCAGGGCTTGCGTCTGTGGCAAGGAAGGAGCTAATATCTCTTGGAGCGGATACATTACGGCCTTCTATAGAGAGAACTATATCGCCACCGATGGGTACTGTGCCGGTCTGAGTATACGCCCGCATCCGGCTACCCTCTAACTTTCCATCAGCCGGACCTTCTTCGACAACGCTGGAGACTATGACACCTCGCGGTTTCTTAAGATTGTTGGCTTCTGCAACGATTGGCGACACATCCGCCATCCTCACACCTAGGTACGCATGCTTGTATGACCCTTTTTCGATAAGGGCAGGCACAACCCTGGTGATTATGGAAGGAGAGATAGCAAAACCTATATTATCGCCCTGTTTCGCCCTGTTCACTCCTACAACCTGTCCTGCGGTATTGATGAGAGGGCCACCGGAGTTTCCTGGGTTTATTGGGGCATCAGTCTGGACTGTGTCTGGAATAGAGAACCCGCCTGCGGTATCCATAGTCCGGTTCACACCGGATACAATGCCCTGGGTAATTGTCTCCTGCAGTCCAAAAGGATTGCCAAGAGCCATAACAACACTTCCTGGTTGGGGATCGGACTCGGCAACCGGTAACGGCTTAGCATATTTAGGAATGTCTTCTACTTTAAGAACCGCCAGGTCCGTGTATATGTCCGTCCCTACAATATCAGCGGTACGCCATTCTCCGCTACGGAACTTTACCTCAACCCTTTCTGCACCTCTTACGACATGGTGGTTTGTTACTATATGGCCTTTTGAACTGTATACAAATCCTGAGCCTCGGGAGCCTCCTCTATGTGACACTACTTTGATGGATACGACCGAGTCCATCACCTCTTGATAGGCGTGCTGGTATGCTGACGCATTCACATCAACAGACCTCTCTATAGCAGGTTTTCTTCCGGTAGTGGTTTTTGATCTCTGATTGTACAGCTTTACAGCGGTATAACCGCCTATAACTCCTGATAGGAGGATTGCCAGCAGCATACCTGCGACTAGCTTGCTTTCTTTCACGTCTCACACCTCTATTCGGAACCTGCTTACTGTCGGGTGGTTGTTGGCCTCAGTCTGCGTCGTGGCTGTTCAAGGTCACGCGGCTGCTGGAAGAGGTATCTTCCATCGCTTGAGATGTAGAATGTCTGTGTCTGGCGTACATCGCGTGTGCCACTACCTAGGCGTCTGGGGACTGTGCCCGAGATTGTAACGTTGACTCGTTGTAAAGACCCGAAGCGTGAAGGACCTACAGAAGAAACTTCAGCACCTATTGAAAGGTCTTTAATTGAGAGGTTTTCGCTTCTGTTGGCTACTGTCTTAAGCTGTTGGCGTTGACGCTGCATCTGCCGATCCATTAAGCTTTGCACTTTCTGCCTGATCTGATTTTTCGATGCTGTATCGGTTGTTACTGATTTGCCTGTTGTTTTTCCTGTTTTTGTCAGGGTTCCGGCACCGAAACCTGCAGCCACGAGAATTACTGCTACTGCTACAAGGCCATAGATCTCCTGTTGTTCCAGTTTGTCAAACATTTTCGTTTTTTTAATGTCTGAAAAAACCTTTTTAAAAGTGGTGCCAGGTTCCGATAAGCCTGGAGCTGGTAAGAAGGATATCCTTATCTACCTATATTTTTCTGAGAGAGGCTTTAATAGTTCTAGGAGCTATTTATCCTACCAACTCCTCGATCCGGTTAGCGTTCTCTACAAGTGTTTCCAGTTTCTCAAGTCTTTCTACGTCTTAGGTCTGTTCTACCAGGTTGACGTTTTCTGTGGGTATCATTACGAACCACCGTTGTAGAATTGGGGAGGGCGGGATTCGAACCCGCGACCTCTGCGTGTCTCACCAAATCTTGACTTACACGCGCAGGTTTTGTTTGTTGGAAGACTGTACGCGTCCCAGCGCACACTTCCTAAGTCTGATCATCGCGCAACTGACCACTCGTAGTTGAAGCAAGATTCAGGCCGCAAGGCCTGCGCCACCGGAGGTGGCATGACTCACAAACTCAAAGAGTTTGTTCGAGTCGACCGAAATCTACGATTTCGGGACTGTTGCCAACTGCCGCGGCAGTTGTGCTCAGAGCTCACAACCAAAACCAGGTTATGAGCGCAGTGCTCTAACCACCTGAGCTACCTCCCCGAGCACAAGGTTCTATGGCGGTCACTAACTTATATAGGGGAAGTTGGTTTGAACAACTTTCTATTGGAGGAAAGTTGTGACGCGGAGATGCAGGTCGCAGCATTCTTTGGAATGCTGCTCGAACAGACTTCTCAAGGAAGTCTGTGAGCATAAAACCTCCACCTCATGGATGTAGTTTATTATCTTTAAGAGGGTTCGCTTGTCGAACCCTCAGTTGCGTCATCAGAGCGTAACCTGATCACCTGAGCTACCTCCCCGAGCACCAACATCTATAGTAGTCTGACTAGAAGATTCTTAAAACAGGGATTTTTTTATATCTCTTCCAGATCCCTCACTCTTTCGATCTTCTCTTTTGGAATCTTTATCTGGTCAGCACCGTCTATAGCTTCTGCAGGTCCTACTTCAATCTCTCGCGGATTCTCTAGGAGAAGGTGAGAATTCCCGTCTACAGTCTCTTCTCCTCCGTCATGACCTAGATACCTGCCACCGTCCTTTGTCTCTACAACTATCTCGTTAGCCATTCTTATCCTCTCCGCTGTCCCTCTTCAAGAATTCAAGCATCTCTTCTGAGAACTTGTGGAACTTCTTCAGGCTTTGTAGTTGGTGATATACTCTGTCGTTCTTGATCTCCGCATAGTCGTGTGC
Source organism: Asbonarchaeaceae archaeon (SeqCode) (assembly GCA_034190605.1). GTDB lineage: Archaea > Nanohalarchaeota > Nanosalinia > Nanosalinales > Nanoanaerosalinaceae > JAXINT01. Next base: position 3,039 of record JAXINT010000009.1, read on the forward strand.
AAGTACGTTCCTGAACCCGGTCATTTCCACCATCTTCTCTGCTACATCCGAGGAAAGTACATCCTCTTCTGCCAGTATCTGGAAATTATCTCCATAGTTTTCTGGCTCCCTGAAGCTCTCTGAAGACACTACATGACTTGCGATATCGGTACAGCTCTGTATGGCTTTTTCAAATCGTCTCTCCACTATATCTTGCAGATCCTGATCTCTCTTGTACTGCTCTATAGAACAGCCTTTCTTCTCCTCTAACCCTTTAAGGTACTCTTCCAACTCACCAAGCTTTCTCTCGACTTTTTTATGGTCTACCATAGGTATCGGCCTCTATTCTTTCTTTCATGGCGTTTCTCCATCTCTCCTTTACAGGTTTGAAATCCCAGTAGAGGTGCTGTAGCCTTATCTTAGTCTCCTGCGCCTGCTCTTCAGAGCCCAGCACCCGCTTCCCTTCAGACACTGCATTATAGGCTATCTCCAGGTCGGAGTTGTCCAGATCCAGCAGGTCTACTTTTTCAATCCTGGTCTCTCCTATAATTTCTGCCGTTATCTTGTCCATGAGCTTGAGCTTGTCCTCCTTTGAGATATCTCTTTTGAATTTAACCGCTACATCTAGATCGCTGTATTTATCTTCGCTTCTATCTGCACGCGATCCGAATACAAATGCCAGATCCAGTGGAAACTCTTCCAGGCATTTCCCAAGCATCTCCTCTAAGCGCTCAGGGGTCTTTGGCTGTTTATTCTGTTCGGTCTCCATACTGCCCTATTACATTTCTACCTTGATAAGCTTTTACATCTCCGTACCAGTAGACTCCTCCTCTCAAAAAGGGTCCTGGCAGAAAGTCCTCTAAAAGTGCTTCCCCGGCATCCTGCGGAACTATATCCAGGCTGTCCTTTTCCAGATCTCCTCCTGCGATCTCCTCCAGAAAGTCAAGATACCGGTAGTACTTGTGTTCCTTTTCATCGATATCCTCCTCATACGGAATATTTCTGAACCTCCTTACATAGCTGTCAAAGTCTTCCTCTACAGATACGGGTTTTTCAAATTCAGGGTCAGGATTTCTTATCCCCTTGTTTGTGTAGCATCCGGAGAGAGTGGTCAGACCAGCTATACCGAGAACTGTAAGGCCTTTCATGAGGTTGCTGTAGATCCCTGATACAAGACCTCTTGAATCTCCTCCCTTTCCTCTGCTTTTTTCAACCTTTCCCTTCTTTCCTGAACTAGCCATGTCCAGCCTATCAGAACTATAATAAATATGTCTTGCCTTGGACCGGTAGAGGAGTTAACCTTTGTTAAACTTTGAATGTGGAACCTTAACAGCTTAGTTGAGGACCTCTTCCAGAACATCCTCCCAGCTCTCCACCCGTTTCACTCTTTCGTGCTTTGAACAGTCAAGGTTCCTGTTCCAGGGTGTGGAGAATAGAAGGGTCTCTACTCCGGCCTCGGCGCATCTGACCGCAAACTCCTTGACATCGTCCACGAAGACCTCTAGCCCCTGTTCTTTGCACACCTCTGCCTTGGTCTTGTCTCTACCACCGACAAAATGCAGGTTGCTGAAATGATCTGGAAAATGTTTCTGGATCCACTTCCGCGTCTTTTCCTCTCTCTTGAGAGGTCTTGCGGTAACTATTTCGAGATCAAGTCCTTCCTCCACCATCCTGTCCAGCGCCTTCTTTGCTCCGTCTACAGGAGGTACTCGTGTGATATGATCGTAGTTGATGTAGAAGTCGTCAAGCCTCTCTTCCAGTTTTTTCTTTGTTATTCCCAGAAACTTGTGTAGTTTCATGTCATCCAGATCAGAACTCTTGACATCTGTACCGTACTTCTCGTTGTAGAAACTGAGAAGCGTGTCTATAGATCGGGCTATCACGTTGTCCATGTCGATTCCTATTTTTCCTTCCATGACAATCACTCAAACAAAAAGATCGGGCTCGACGGGACACAGAACGCCTGCCAAGGATCAGGTGGAAATCCTTTCTCGGGTTCCTCTGGAACCCGAGGCTCACCGGAGGTGGGCTATTGCGTTCGCTTAGCGTAACAAGCGGGCTCGACGGGACACAGAACGCCTGCCAAGGATCAGGTGGAAATCCTTTCTCGGGTTCCTCTGGAACCCGAGGCTCACCGGAGGTGGGCTATTGCGTTCGCTTAGCGTAACAAGCGGGCTCGACGGGACACAGAACGCCTGCCAAGGATCAGGTGGAAATCCTTTCTCG
>JAXINT010000040.1:0-5236 GCA_034190605.1 Asbonarchaeaceae archaeon (SeqCode)
CGAGACTGAACTTCTTTGAAGTTCAGAACCACTGGAAGGTGGCGGGTTTTCTCGGCCACAATTTATAAGAACCGGGCTCTACACATTTCTTATCTCACATTTTCCTACAAACTTTTCCGCTATCCCTCTGAGCCTCTCCAGCTTCTGCTTAGGGAATGGCTCTATCTGCTCGAAAGCTGGGTCCAAGGTATTTTCAGGTCGGAACTGCTGTAGAAAGTATCTATCAGCTCCCTGGATTCGCTTTCCAATCTTTCTTATGGATTTCTCGGTCGTTATCCCAGGAACCACAGTGGTCCTGAACTCATGCCTCTCCATGTCTTTCACAAGATTTATGGAGTGACCTATGTTGCGCTTCTTCTGGCCTGAGGCGCCCAGCTTAGAATAACTCTCTAACTCTGTTTTTACATCCATGGCTATGTAGTCCACTAACTCCTTTTCGACCAGGTTTTTAAGAACTTCAGGATCTGTTCCGTTGGAGTCAAGCTTCACCTCCAGATCGAAGCGAGACTTCACATTTTCTATAAAGCCAGATAGACATGAATGGATCGTTGGCTCTCCACCGGTAACCACCAAACCGTCAAGCATGTCCTCGCGTTTCTCTAGATAGTTCAGCACGTCTCTTTCAGGGATTAGCTCTCCTTTCCCAAAGACCATCTCCGGGTTGTAGCAGTAGGGACATCTAAGGCTACAGCCCGGTGTAAACACGATACAGGCAACCTTATCCGGAAAATCTGTCAACGTCACCTCCTGAAATCCCTTTATAGGCAGAGAGCCACTGCTACTTTTCCCTTTTCTCCCCCACTGGAACTGCGCCCCACTGGTCTTGGAACCTATCTCTATCACCTTTTTACTGTCTTTTCTAGCTTCTCCCTGTAGTCTGATCTATCAGTGAACTCCTCCTGTTTCCCCGGGTTCCACTGCTCTGTAGGCCGGAGATAACCCACTACACGGGAGTACACCTCGCATTTTGTCTTTTCACCTGCTTTCTCACATTGTGGGCAGTGTTCATGCTCCCCTGACTGGTAACCATGTTTTGGGCAGATGGAGAAGCTCGGTGTCAGGGTGTAGTAGGGTAGGCTGTAGTTCTCTGCGATCCTCTTTATCAGTCTCTTGGTTGCCTCCACAGAGGGCATCGCCTCTCCCAGCCAGGCGTGGAAGACAGTCCCTCCTGTATACTTCGTCTGTAGTGATTCCTGATGGTCAAGGGCCTGAAACAGGTCCTGGGTATGGCCAAAAGGTAGCCTTGTGGAGTTTGTGTAGATCGGTCTCCCGTCATCGAACTCCTCCAAATTGTAAATCCTCAAGCCGGGGAACTCCTCCTTGTCCTTCTTTGCAAGTTTGTAGCTGGATCCCTCGGCAGGTGTGGCCTCCAGGTTGTAGATATTTCCTGTTTCTTGCTGGAAGTCAGATAGTTTGTCCCTCATGAACTCTAGTGCTCTTTCCGCAAATTTGTGGCCTTTTTCTGTCGCTATATGCGTGTTCTTTAGGTTCAACAGTGCATCGTTCATCCCTATAAGGCCTATCGTGGAGAAATGATTCTCCCAGTAGCTACCTGTAGACTCCTTCATGTTTCTAAGGTAGAACCTGGAATATGGGTACAATCCCTTGTCTGTGAACTTCTCCAGTACCTTCCTCTTTATCTCCAGGCTCTCTTTAGCGGTCTCCATAACTTTTTCCAGATGCTCGAAGAACTCCGCCTCGTCTTCCGAGGTGTAGGCAAGTCTTGGGAGGTTTACCGTGACAACTCCTATTGACCCTGTTAAGGGGTTGGAACCGAACAGGCCTCCTCCACGTTTTTTAAGCTCTCTGTTGTCCAAACGAAGTCTACAGCACATGGAACGGGAGTCTTCAGGACTCATATCGGAGTTTATGAAGTTGGAGAAGTATGGAGTGCCATACTTCGCTGTCATCTCCCAGACAGGTTCTAACACAGGGTTGTCCCAGTCAAAGTCCTCGGTGACGTTGTAGGTAGGTATAGGGAATGTGAATGGTCTTCCTTTGGCATCCCCCTCCATCATGACTTCTGCAAACGCTCGATTGATCATATCCACCTGGTCCTGGAACTCTCCATATGTCTTCTCCTTTCTCTCACCACCTATTATAACTTCCTTATCAGACAGGTGGTCTGGAACCTTTAGATCCATTGTAACATTGGTGAAAGGTGTCTGGAACCCTACACGGGTGGGCACATTCATATTGTAGAGGAACTTCTGTATGGACTGTTTGACCTCTTCATAGGACAGCCCGTCATAGCTCACAAATGGGGCGAGTAGGGTGTCAAAGTTTGAAACAGCCTGTGCTCCTGCAGCCTCCCCCTGTAGCGTGTACAGGAAGTTAATCAGCTGCATCAGTGCAACGTCAAAGTGCTTTGCGGGTTTTGACTCTATCTTTCCTCTTACTCCTTTGAAACCCTGGTCTAGAAGGTCCTTCAGGTCCCAGCCCACACAGTACGGGCCTAAAGTTCCCAGATCATGTATGTGAAATCTCCCCTCATTATGCTCTTTCCGGACTTCTGGCGGGTATATCTTCTCCAGCCAGTATTTGGCCACCATCTTGTCAGTTATATGATTGTTGAGGCCCTGAAGACTATAAGTCATGTTGGAGTTCTCCTTAACCCTCCAGTCATTCTCCTTGATATAGTTTTCTACCAGGGAATGGTCCTGCAGAAGTTCGTAGAACTCCCTCAGCTCTCTATGCTGGTCTCTATAGAGTATGTATGCCTTAGCCGTCTTGTAGTGGCCTTTCTCCACTAGCATCTTTTCCACGGCGTCCTGAACCTGCTCCACATGAGGTGTGCCAGTAACCAATTTCTGCTCCAAGAATTCTACTACATCGTCCGATATCTGCCTGGCCAAATCCTGGTTTGTCCCTCCTACTGCCTGCGCCGCATTCCATATTGCTTGGGTTATCTTCTCTTGTTTGAACTGTTCAAATCCGCCATCCCGTTTTTCTATTCTCTTAAACATGATCTCACCTCTATTAAAATCAGGAAACGCACACAATATGTAGTTATGTAAATATGGGCGGCCCACTACATATAGTGGCTCCTTGCTTTTAATATTCTTGGCTGTCATTTAAATATCTTGTCCTCAGCCCCTAGAAGTTGGAATTTTGTACTACCAATGAGTTCGGGGTTCCAACAGTGGAGCCTCTGTTTCGGATAGAGGAGTTGGTATCAAGAAATGCATTCGACCTCTCTCGTCCTAGTGCTCCAGCCAGCTTTGGGAACCAGGATATTGCCCACAACCCGACATTGGATACACCGGTTCTAACACTTCTATACCCGCACCATTCCTCCCGCTATAAGTGGCTTCATGACTCTGTTAACTCAGGACAGTTCATTATGCCTATAATCCAGGAGCACACCCTATAATAAGAGAAAAATAAATACAACTATTTAAAATATTGGACGTCTATATAATTTGTATGGAAAAACCCGAGAGTAGGAAGGTGCAGAAAGTAGGGGAGTCCACGCTTTCCGTATCCCTTCCAAAATACTGGACAGAAGAAGTCGACCTGGAAGCAGGTGATGAGGTCATATTTGAGAAGAACAAAGACGGATCTCTAACCCTGAAAAACAGCAGGGAAACAGAAGAGGGAAACCCTAAATGCATCATAGACTTCGACTCCTGCAGGTCTCAAGGACTTCTCTCACGTGCCATCGTAGGAGCCTATATCTTGGGATACGAGACCGTGGAGATAAGTTCGGACAGTAAGATCAGTATGGAACAGGTAAACCAGATACAGCGAACCATGCGCAGGCTCAACGGCATGACTATTTTAGCGCAGGAGCCGGAGAAAGTGGTTCTCCACAATTTTATGGACGTTGAAGGTTCTTCGGTTTACATTATTATCAGAAAGCTGTACAGGACTGTTCTACATATGCTAGACTCCGCGGTATATGGCCTGGTCCAGGGAAAACCAGATCTGATAGAAGAAGTAGGAGAGATGGAGAACGATGTGGACATCCTCTACTGGCTGATCCTGAGACAGCTCCTCTCCGCCATCGAAGACGAGAAGATACAGGAAAGGATAGGTATTGAGTCATCCCCTCATATAGTAGGAAACCGTACTACAGTTAAGTCCCTTGAAGGCATGGCGGACTGCATAGAAGATATGGGAGAACACGTCAAATTTCTCCTTGAAAATGACGTACAGCTTTCTCGTAAAGGTAAGGAAAGCCTGTCAGAGATAACAGAGTTAGTACACAAGCAGATAGGAAAATCAGTAGAAAGCCTTATAGAACAGGACGTAGGCAAGGCCAATGAGGTTCTGGAAAGCGCAGAGATTGAAGATATAATATCGGAGTTTCTGAACAGCTTGAAAGATGTCGATATTAGCCAGGAATCAGTCATCCGGCTCAACAAAATAGCGTGGCGTCTGGAAAGGGTAATATATTACAGCAAGGGCATAGCTGAGATATGTATCAACCGGAAAATGGAGGAAAGCTCCGAAATAAGCGAGATTGAGGTCGGAGAGTCTAGTACATCCAGCACATCTAGTACATAGACTATATACTGTAAATAGAATCCTGCTTTTGTTTCTTCAGATTTATTAATTAGAGGCTCCGCCCGAAAGAAAAAAACAAGGTGATCAAACATGGTTGAGAAACTAACACAAGGCGTGGAGGACATGTACAGCAAGGTGAAGAATGGGGTAAAAACCTCTCTCGTTGGTCTGGCCTTTGCAGGGCTATCCCTAGGACTGGCTCCGGGCTGCACAAGCACCAGTGCAGAGACCTCAAATACCGAGGTCCAGGAACCAACAGAAACAAAGGATGAAGATCTTCCAGAAAAGGCAAAAGTAGAGATGGAGTATAGCGGAGGAGAATTCTACTATGATTCAGAAATCGTTCATATAGAGAAAGGAGGAACAGTGAAGTGGGTCAGCGAGCGCCTATCTCACACAGCGACCGCCTACACAGAAGAAAACGACTACGTTCTCAGAGTCCCAGAAGATGCGGAGAACTGGGACAGCGGTTACGTTAACGAAGGAAAAAGCTACAAGCACACGTTTGAAGAGGAGGGAGTCTACGATTATCTCTGCATCCCGCACGAAGGCCTTGCAATGGTGGGGACAGTAGTTGTAGGCCATCCAGATACTGACTACAGTGACGAACCAGGACTAGCCAAGCCTCAGGATAGCATCCCGCCCAGGGCCCGTGAGAAGATCAAGGAGTTGAACAAGGATGTTAAAGATATGCTGGAAGAAGACTAGGCTTCTTCCACCCCCTCCC
>JAXINT010000135.1:0-5226 GCA_034190605.1 Asbonarchaeaceae archaeon (SeqCode)
ACCTAAATTCCGAAAGGAACTGAGGAAGAGGTCTTCTCCAACGGTGAAGATAAAATTTCGGATATAACACCGTTATACCGGGATCGGAGTTAAAAACATACAGTCACAAAGAATGGAACGGTGATCCAAGAGATGGTATCTATAAAATACAAGGACTTTCTGGACCTGGGCTATGAGCCAAAAGATTCGGAGCTGGTTTGCGATTTCTACATAGAGCCTGCGGAAGGCATTGACATGGAGAGCGCTGCCGGAAGGGTTGCTTCAGAGAGTTCAAACGGAACATGGGCAGAGCTACAGGTCGAGGCAGATATAAAGAGACTTAGCGCAACCGCTTTTGAAATAGAAGGCAACAATATCAAGGTAGCATATCCTTCCGAGCTTTTTGAGCTTGGTTCTATGCCGCAGATCCTTTCCTGTATAGCAGGAAATATAATGGGTATGAAAGCCGTGGATAGAATAAGGTTGAAGGACTGCAAGTGGCCAAAGATTATCGTGGATAGCTTCAGAGGACCGCAGTTCGGAAGTTCAGTAAGGAACGAGATCTTTGACGCAGGAGACCGACCCATAACTGCCACGGTTCCAAAGCCCAAGGTAGGTCTACCTACAGATACACATGCAGAAGTAGGTTATAAAGCCTGGACCGGAGGCATAGACCTGTTAAAGGATGACGAGAACCTGACAGATCAGACCTTTAACAGGTTCGAGAAGAGGGTCAAGAAGAGCCTGAAGAAGAGGAATAAAGCTGAAAAAGAGACCGGTGAGAAGAAGAGCTACCTAATAAACATCACCGCAGGTGCTGAAGAGATGCTTGAAAGAGCAGAATTTGTAAAGGATCAAGGTGGAGAATACGTGATGGTTGACATAATAACTGCAGGATGGGCTGGACTTCAGTCAGTACGGGAGAAATGCGAGGAACTGGGTCTGGCTATACACGCCCACAGAGCGATGCACGCTGCTTTCGACCGCCTATCCACTCACGGAGTTTCCATGAGATGTATCGCCCAGTTCGCAAGGTTGATAGGAGTCGACCAGCTACATACAGGTACTGCAAACCTTGGAAAGCTGGAAAACGAGGACACCGTAGGAATAAACAAGTGGATGTACAAGGAACTGTACGGTATAAACGACGTGCTTCCAATGGCGTCCGGAGGCCTGCATCCAGGACTTCTACCAGAGCTTATAGATAGGCTGGGTAATAACATCGGGGTGCAGATAGGGGGAGGAGTCCACGGACACCCTGATGGAACCCATTCCGGAGCAAAGGCTCTGAGACAGGCAATAGATGCTGTAATGGATGGTGAAGACATTAACGAGAAGGCAGAAAGGCACGAGGAGCTGAAAAAGGCACTTGATCTCTGGGGAGATAAGACACCGAGGTAGATTGAGATGGATCTTAAAGGCAAACCTATAGACATGGAGACCGAGGCTCCGATAGTCATAATGAACGAGAAGGATGCAGAGGAACTTGGAGCCTATCCAATGGACCGTGTAAGGCTGGAATACGATGGAGAGCACAAGATAGCGGTTATTGACACCACTAGACAGCTTGTCTCGGAGGGAACTCTAGGTCTGACAGAGAGACTCCACTTGTTGGAAGGAGAGCTAACCGTGAGTCTGGCATCCAAGCCCGAATCCGTCAAGTACATCACTCAGAAGATGGAAGGCAAGGAATGGGATACAGAAGAAATCAAAGAGATCGTCCACGACATACACAGAAACGCGCTATCAGACATCGAGATGGGTGCCTACGCATCCGCAGTGTACTCAAAAGGCCTCTCTATAGTAGAAGTGGCGGACCTTACTCGTTCAATGGTGGAGGTAGGGGAAAAAATGGAATGGGATGAAGAAATCCGGGCAGACAAGCATTCGATAGGAGGAGTCCCTGGAAATAGGGTAACACCTATCATAATACCTGTAATAGCAGCCTCAGGTCTTACAATCCCTAAGACAAGCTCAAGAGCAATAACAAGTCCTGCAGGAACCGCAGATACCATGGAGGTTCTATGCGACGTGGAGTTCAAACTCGACGAGATAAGGGACATAGTCCACAATACCAACGGATGCCTTATCTGGGGAGGCGCAGTCAGTCTATCTCCAGTGGACGACAAGATCGTAAGAGCGGAACATCCTCTTTCAATGGATCCTGAAGGCCAGGTCATAGCCTCTGTACTTTCCAAGAAGAAATCAGTAGGATCCAACAAGGTCGTTATAGACATACCTTATGGCGAGGGTTCAAAGGTCGGAGACCTCAACACAGCCCGAGAGATGGGTGAAAAGTTCAAGAAGATAGGAGAGAAGCTGGACATGCAAGTGGAATGCACTATCACAAGGGGAGATCAGCCCATAGGAAAGGGAATAGGCCCTGCGCTGGAATGCATCGACTGTTTAAAGGTGTTGAAGGGAGATGGGCCAAAGGACCTGGAGGTGAAGTCCGTGAGACTGGCAAACATCCTCCTGGAGATGTGTGGGGAGAACTCCAAGGCGCTCCACATGATACACTCCGGAAAGGCTCTTGAGAAGCTGAGGGAAATAATAGAGGCGCAGAATGGAGATGCCAACATAGAACCAGAGGACATAGAGGTTGGAGAACACACCATGACGGTACATGCCGAAGAAGACGGTTTTGTGACGCATATATCAAACAAGCAGATATCCAAGATCGCATCCAGGGCCGGAGCTCCAAAGGACAAGGGCGCAGGAGTATATCTACACAAGAAGAAGGGAGAAAGAGCTGAGAAAGGCGACAAGCTAATGACAATCTATGCAGACAAGCCTAACAAGCTTGCAGATGCTGAAAGGATATGCGAAGAGGAGAACGGCTACAGGATACATACAAAGGAAGAGATGCTTATAGAGGAGTTATAACCTCTGTATTTAGGAAGAATATTATCTTCTATCGACCGAATCGGAGTGCAGAACTTTTTAATATCTACCCTTCTAAAAGGATACATATGCCTAAGCTAAAGACAAAAAGCTTAGAGAATGTGGCTTCAACTGTGGGCGAGTCAGAAGAGAGGGTTCTTGAGAAGAGTTTAGAATCCTATATCGGTAGAGAAATACGAGAGGCTGAGTTGCGGATAAGGGAGATAAAAAGAAAATATGGGGTGGGAAAACCTTCTGGTCTTAAAGAGAAGATAGAAAACGAAGAAATTGAGGGCCATCCTGCATGGGAGGAGCTGATAGAATGGGAGAATCTGGAGAAGAGGGTGGAAGAACTAGAGAGCCTCTGAATGTCTACAGGAAATTAAAATTTAAAGCTCTAGAGAAGTTTCCTGAAATAGTAGAGGATGCAGTTATAGAGCGTGAACCAGGCAGTACGCCTCGAAATCTGAGGATATTTTTAATTGATGATAGTTTCTTAGACATATGGATTTCTGAAGAGAAATATTCCTATCACTGGCAATCAAAAGACAAAATTGTCCGATTTGACAATGCACCTCATCACGAGGATGTTCAAACATTTCCACATCACCGCCATATAGAAGAAGATATTCATGACAGCCCTCTTGTAGGCAAGCATCTTGAGGACTTTGAAAAAGTACTCAAATATGTACGTAATAACTGTGTGGAGTTGGAGTAAAACTTACATAAATTAATACTATGACCAAATGGCAGAAACCAGTACTTCTAGTGGTGATGGATGGATTCGGAATCAGAGAGGAGGATCAGGGAAACGCCATAGCCCAGGCCGACACTTCCTGTATAGACCGCCTTTTACAAGAATATCCCTCTACAGAGATCCCTGCGGATGGAAAGCATGTAGGACTTCCTGATAACGGTCTTGGAGGGTCAGAGGTGGGCCACATGCAGATAGGAGCAGGAAGAAACGTTGCAATGACTCCAAAGAGGATTTCAAACTCCATAGAGAGTGGAGAATTTATAGAAAAAGACGCGCTTGTGGAGGCCGTGGAACAAGCCAAGGAGAACGGTGGAACTCTACATGTAATGGGTCTGTGTTCCGACAAGAGCATACATTCAAACATCGAGCACCTATATCCGGCACTGAAGCTCGCTAAAATGAGAGGGCTGGAACAAGTCTGTATACATGCCTTCCTCGATGGAAGAGACACGGAGCCAAAGGAAGCTAAAAAATACATCAGCCAACTGCAGAACCGGCTGAAAGATCTGCCTGGAGAGATATGCACGGTATCAGGTAGATACTATTCGATGGACCGTGATGGGCGGTGGGAGAGAACCGAGAAGGCTTACAGGGCTATTGTACACGGAGAAGGCAGGGCTGCAGATGGTGCGCTGGAGGCAGTTGAAAGTGCGTATGAGAGAGGTGAGACGGACGAGTTTGTAGAGCCAACAGTTATAGAGAACTGTGGAGTTGATGAAGGAGATTCAGTGTTCTTCTTCAACTTCAGGGCGGACAGAGCCAGGCAGATAACACGGGCGTTCGTACAGAATGGTTTCGATAAGTTCCCTACAAAAGACTTCCAGAACCTATATTTTGTCTCCATGAGGCGTTACAGCGATGAATTCGAAAATCCTGTACTCTTCCGAAAGCAGATACTGGAGGACACACTGGGGCAGGTGCTTGCTGACAGAGGGCTGAAACAGTTCAGAATAGCAGAATCTGAGAAAAGAGCGCATGTAACCTACTTCTTCTCTGGTAGGAGAGAAAAACCTTTCAATGGTGAGGAAAGGAAGATATTTCAGTCTCCAAAGGTTGACGTGTACAGCAAGACTCCGGAGATGCGTGCCGAGGCAATAAAAGAGAAAGCTCTAGAGGTGATGAAACACGGAGAGCATGACTTTATCCTAGTAAACTTCTCAAACTGTGACATGGTAGGTCATACAGGCGACCTTGAGGCAACTATAGATGCAGTGGAGGAGGTCGACAGCTGTATAGAAGAGCTATTCGAGTTCTGCAAGAATTCTAAATACGTTCTAATGGTAACTGCGGACCACGGAAATGCAGAGGAGATGGTGGACAAGGAAGGCAACATTTTGACTGCTCATACCTATAACAAGGTTCCTTTCATTCTTGCGGAAGAGATAAATGTCAATTTCAACGATGATCCGGAGCTTTCAAAGATAGCGCCTGCAGTAATGTCTCTGAACGATGAGAAGATCCCTGAGAAGTTTGGAGGAGGTCTGTTCGAACTATCGTATTGACCTGCTTAACTTCTGTATAATATATTCCGGTACCTCTCCTTTTATCATTGAAACCCGGATTCAGAATGGGTTAACCATCTAGGTCGTATAATCGATGCAGAGCGT
>JAXINT010000175.1:0-5219 GCA_034190605.1 Asbonarchaeaceae archaeon (SeqCode)
TTTAGGCTCTAAAGTAAAAAATAAGCGTAAAAACCGTTCTTCCCTTTATAAAGGCATACATGAAAACTTTACTTTACGGCTTAGAATAAGATTTGACAGAGAGAGTTAGGAAAGAGTGTTTTACAGGTCTATCGAAAGTCTATGGAAACACCTATTGAAGGCAAAGGCAAAAGGAGGTGTGCAAGAAAGGGAACGCAACTATAAACCGTAGCCATACAGAGGTGCTTCTAAAAATCCGATTCTCCCTTGTTCCTTGACAGCTCAAGATTAGTCGTGGCTGCAACCGAAAGAAATAACTAGTCGAAGATTGAAAGACAGTTACATGACAGGACTTGAATCCTCAGTAATGCTGTTGATAGGTGGGCTTGTACTGCTCTGGTGGTCTGGAGATCGGAGTGTCAGGTATGCTGTAGAGATAACAGAAGTTATAGGTATAAGCAGCTTTACAGTCGGGTTTATAATAATTTCAATAGCTACAGGGCTTCCAGAGATAACAACAGCTATATTATCCAGCCTTGAAGGAGTTGCAGGGCTGTCAGCAGGAGACATACTTGGATCAAGCCTTGTCAACCTATCGCTGGTTCTCGGAATTACAACAGTAGCTGCAGGGAAGATTGCAGTGGACAAGAAACACGAATCAGTCCTCCTGAAAGTTCTAGGAGTTATAACACTGCTATCAGCAGCCATACTTGTAACCTCATCGCTAACAGCCTGGCACGGAGCAATGCTTCTGCTTGGATATATAGTGGCAGTTGTTATTATCAAGAGAGGAGGCATGCTTGAAAAAATGGTTAAAGAGGAGAAATCAGATGCTCAAAAAGAGATGGGGAAAGAAACAGTTCTAAAAGGGCCTTATGGGACTGCTATCAAGCTGCTTGGAAGCCTTGTTGTACTGCTAGTAGGTGCAAGGCTTACAGTGTCATCAGCTATCAATATAGGAGACTTGCTCGGCATACCTGTTGAGAGCCTCGGAGCAACAGTATTGGCTATAGGTACAGGGCTTCCAGAGCTAAGCCTGGAGCTAAATGCCGTGAAAAGAGGTGAGTATTCACTTGCAGTGGGAGATATCTTTGGATCAACACTGGTCAACCTCACCCTGATACTGGGGCTGTTGTCGGTAATAAGTCCAACGTACGTTAACACAATACCTCTTGCAGGCACCATGATATACCTGGCGCTGGTGCTGGTCTTCCTCTGGTACGCAATGGTCAGGAATCACGGACTGGACAGCGAACACGGGGTAGCGCTCATACTGATCTTCATTTTCTATCTGATAGAGGAGATCGGTGTGGTACAGGTCGTATATCTACTGGCATAAAGGTCCCAAGAACGTATTTGGCCAGGGCTGTTGATAGAGAATCGGAGATAGATGTAGCTTTTTTATTCCTCCTACACTAACTGTTAACTGTATGGCGCTGAATAATATACTCCACATAGTCAGCTACAGCGGAAGGGTCAAGAAGTACATAGAGGACCTGGAGGAGAAAGTTCACGAGCTACCAGAAGGCTACAGAGAAGAAAAGAAGGATTTCATGCGCCATCTTAAAGGTTTTCTACAGTTGCGTTTCTTCTACGCATTCATGAGCATGGTATTCTACGCTTCCATAGTAGCATCAATAACAGCTTCTGTCGGTTTCAGGATCAACCTGTTTAGACAGCTTTACGGAATTCTAGGAGGTTCTACAGTTCTTATATTCTACTTTGCAAGCATGTACTTCCACAACCTTGCAAGGCTAGACTTTGAGAACTCCAAGACAAGGCTGATATCAATGCTTACAGCAGAGCATCTAAGGGATTAGATTGCTGAAAGAAGGTTTATGCCAGTTCTCCAGCTATCCTTGCCTCAATAGCAACAATGTATTCAGATAGGAACTCCTCAAGGAGTAGAAGCGCGTTGTAGCTGAAGCTAACATGTACGCCTATAATGAAGAACGCCCATAGAGGTGATAAAGCGCCTTGAAGCAGAAGTAGAATAGCCCAGCTAAGGAAAACATTTCCGAAAGCCGCAAAAATGTGTACCATGGAGGCAACTATAAAGTTCTCCGGCCTCTTTGTCTCCACGTTGCTGAAGAAACCTTTGAAGGCAAGTAATGCCAGGAGGGCAAAACCTGCTACAGCTCCAAGTATGTACAAGAGGATGTTCAGGACATCGAAACTGTAGAAGTTGAGGAGTAGAGCGCCTGAACCCCATACACTCAGGGTGTAGCCATATGCCTTTGACTCCTCGGTCAGGTTCTTCCGAAGCGGCTCCAGTATATCCATTACATGGATGGATGGGAATCCATTACTATTAAACATTTGCCTCGCTGTCCTGTCCGGATTCAAAAGTCATTTAAAAGTATCCTCATTATTAGGCCGCACTCAGGGTGATCAGGAATCTCATACAACAGACCAGTCTTGGAAGGGTCAAAATCTGCTAAAGGAGAATTTGAGTCTATAGAATACGAAAACTTTAGGGTTAAAATACAAGAATGGAAAGGAGAAGCCCAAAAACAGGTAAACCAGGGTGAAAAATCCCGTCAAGAGGCACAGAAAGACCTAAATCAGCAAGTTAAAAAATATAAAAACAACCACCTGCTGGGCAGGGAACGATTTAGGTCTATGGGGAATGTGCTCACGGTTGTGACATATACAGGTGGAAGATTAAGTTCCGAAGAAATATACAGCACTGTCAGAGAGCTGAGAGAGCGGCTGCAGAACACATATAGCCAGGATTTCAATATTTCCGGCTTCCTGAAAAGTCAGAGAGATCTCCGAGACAGCTCCCTGGAAGAAATGCTGGAAGAAAGAGACGAAGAAAGCCACATAAACCTTATATCGGATGATGGAAAAATTTACGCTTCTCTTCAAGAGGAGAGACCAATCCAATACACACATAGAATACTGCTGGATGAGAACCACGAGCTAGTGAAGTGCGCCAGAACTCAAAAATTAGACATGGAGAAACCTTCTCAAGGCCAACAGCAATACGATATAGCTGGAATGGCTATAGCTGGCGCACCACAACAGGTAATGGTTCCTATAGCCGGTCAGCAACAAGAACCTAGCAGAGAAACTGAGTTCTTTACCTCAGATTATGATGAGAAGATCAACGTAAAGATTCATCTCCCCGAGGACGACAGAGATCAAATAGAGGACTACAGAAAACTGCTTGACGAAGCCGGTTTAAAGGATCAGGAAAGAATTCCGTGGAATGTGGTGTCCAAGAGGGCGATTCAGCAGGCTAATGCTGCTAGAGATCGGAGCGGCCGGAGCCAGGGTCAGGCAGGGCTGAGGAAGCAACAAAATGCTGGGCAGATTCAGCAAATGTTCCAGAGCAATATTTGAATACCTAATTTCCGAAGAACATCTCAATGTCCTTCCACGGCGCCTTTGTAACCCGTAGATTGTCGAAATTAAGAGCCTTGGAGTACTTGCTCCATCGGTAGCGCTCATCCATGAAAACCACAACTCCTCGGTCGTCCTTTGATCTTATGCATCGACCAGCAGCCTGTAGAGCTCGATTTATAGCGGGAAAGTTGTAGCCATAGTCCCATCCACGGCCGAACTTGTCATCGTAGAACTCTATAAGGGCCTTGGTCTCAAGGTCAGGTTTCTGTAGAGGTAGGCCCACGATCAGTACAGACCTCATCAGGTCTCCAGGAAAGTCCACCCCCTCACCAAAGCTTCCTCCGACAACCCCTAAAAGGGCGGCTCCAGAGCCTTTCTCGCTGTCAAAGCGCTCCAACAGCTCTCTTTTTTCAGTCTTGGTCATCCCTCTTTCCTCAAGGAATACAGGACAGTCCAGCTGATCCTTCAATATCTTGTTAACCGAATCTCTCATACTGTAAGAAGGGAAGAATACTCCGCAGTTTCCATCAACCTTTTCGACTGACTGGGAGATGAACCATGCGATCTTACGGTACTGTTCCTTGTTCCTCTTCTTGTATCTGGTTGTAACGCGGTCCACCACAAGATTAAGCAGGTTTGAATCCGGGAAAGGAGACTCAAAGACCTCCTCAAACGTGTCAGAGGCTTCGAGGCCAAGAACCTCCCTGTACATGGAGACCGGAGTCAGTGTTCCCGACATCAGGATCGAACAATGGCTGGAGTTCATGGGTTGTCTCGTGGAATACTGCGGGTCAAGGCAGGTATAGGACAGCCTAAAAGCATTGTTCTTCTGCCCGGTGCGCTTCAGAACTCTTACAAAACCGTGATCCTGGCCCTTCCAGCGTTCTAGAAAGTATGCTACAGCCTCGGAGGAGCTGTTTCCTCCTTCGTCCCTTATCTCCTTTGCAACCGATTCAAGATCTCCTATGAAATCGCTGTAATCGTGTATGTCTTTAACCAGATTTATGAAGTCTTTCTTGTCTATCTTTACCTCTTTCTCCATCCCTAATTCGTTCTTCACCATGTCTCTCAGAGACGACTTCAGCTTCTCCAGCTTGCTTTCGACATTGTAGAACCCCTTGCGCTCTGCCTCATCTATTGCATTTCCAACCATGTTGCCAGTTATAGAGGCGGAGTTCAGTTTTCTAGTTCTGTCAGGAAGGTTATGGGCCTCATCCACTATTACTATGCAGTCAGAAAGAGATATTCCTGCCTTTGCGAAAACGGAGTCTCTCACACCTGGATGGAAGACATGGAAGTAGTCTCCCACCACTATATCAGCATCTGCAACCATGTGGCGTAGAACTGCGTAGGGACAGACCTTGTCACATTTATCTCTTACCTCCTCAGCTCTCAATATCTGGTTTTTAAGCTCCTCAACTTTTTCCTGGGCCAGGTTAGTGAGCTCATAGTCGTTCTTGTAGGTCTTGGAGTGGCGCGGACAGCTCTCCTCGTCTTCGTCCTCAACAAACACCTGTCCTCCCCTCTCTCCATCGCAAAGCCATTTCTTGCCTATCAGGTCTACAGATACAAAATCCTTGCCGTGTTTTTCACGGATCTCGCGCAAGGTCTCAACCACTATCTCATGTTGAGAATGGCGCGGAGTTACAAAGAAGGCCTTTTTACCGTTTTCAAGGGCATGGGAAAGTGATGGGGCTACAGTTGCAGCTGTCTTTCCTATACCTGTAGGTGCATGGGACACCACCTCCTTTCCCTCCTTTAGGGCTTTCTCCACGATGTCCTTGAACTCCTTCTGACTATCTCTGACATTTTCGTATGGAAAGAGATCCTCCATTTTTAGGCCCCGTTCAAATGAATTGGTGCAAAGATTTTAGAAACTATTAGGTGTT
>JAXINT010000169.1:0-5152 GCA_034190605.1 Asbonarchaeaceae archaeon (SeqCode)
CCAGTCTCTCAAACTCATCAAATATCTCAATGTTGAACCTGAACGGCAGGATCAGAAAATTAGCATCAAGCAGCAAATCCATATACCTGATTTAGACCAGATGTTTTTTGAGTCTTTCCCTCTTTTTATTTTAAAATTATTATCCTCCAATATAACATCTATGAGCAAAATTCAGGAAAAAGAAATAACCACTCTTGAGATGGAAGAAGGAAACTATAGCATAAAATCGTATGAACTAGGTTCTGGGAGCCCTATATGCGTAATAACCGCAGGTATGCACGGAGATGAGAAACCTGCTATAAGAACCGCTGAAAGACTTATAGGAGAACTAGAAAACAAAGAACTGAACGGCAAAGTAAAAATCATACCTAGATCAAACATCTTAGCATGTCTAAGATCCGTTAGAAAAACACCCTGGCCAGAATTTGAGAAAAACGAGTCGGAAAACAGGGATTTAAACCGGTGTTTTGACGCGGCGTTGGAAAAAGTGAAAGGCAATCGCCATAGCTTGAATATAACAGAACAGATAGCATACCATATTTTAGAGGAAGTGAAAGAAGCTGACTACTATATAGACATGCACACAGCAACCTGGACTGCAAGCAAAGAACTTCATATAAGATATAAGAGGGTAAAAAGCTATAGTAAAGATATACAAGAGGAAATGCACAATATGGCCGCCCACACCGGTTTGGAGAAAATATTAAGTGTTAAAAGACCTCAACCGGTTAAAGGAATATTATCCGAAATAGCTCCTGTGTTAGAAGTTCCTTCTATCCTTATAGAAATAGGAGGCGCGAAAAACATATCCAAAGAAGACGAAAAACTCTACCTTGAAACTATGCACAACATTCTCAAATATCTAGAAATCCTTCCAGGAAAAGTTGAAAAAAAGAATCCAAAAATCTACAACAGCTTGGAGTCTATATACGCCTCTAAACCAGGAATGGTTGAGCTGAAGAAAGATAAAGGAGAAAAAGTCCAAAAAGACGATCTTATAGCAGAGATAAAAAACAAAAAATGCCAGACAGTAGAGAAAATCTATTCACCCGTCAAAGGCATAGTAGAATCAGTTTACTGCGGTACAAGCGCCAACCAGAATACAAGGATAGCTAATATAGCCTATAACAGTTAAACTACCATATCTCTTCCAACCTCTCCTTACGCTCTCCTTCTAAAAGAAGCGCAGGATTATATTTCGGTGATTTTAGAACATTCTTATCCATCAAATCCTCTACCTCTTTCTGATAGTGAAATCTCATACTCCCCACCATCTGATATCTCAACCTTCCACCGTTTTCGAGATACCTTTCGACTTTCTTCTTCCCTTTCAGGTATACATGATCCTTAATACACCCTCCTCCCCTGTGAGCTCTCACAGATCTCTTCCAAGCTTTATCCTCATCAATGCCATAGTCTTGAAGCATTTCAAAAGTCTCACCAAAGTCATAATCATCAAGAACGGATTGGACTGCTATCACGCGCTCAGCATATTTTCTTACAGTTTCAGAATTAAGAAGACCTGTTACTTCCTCTACTGTAGAAGTTATGCCTTCCTCAATCTTAGAATATCCCTCAGTTCCAACTCCTAATATACCATAAGGCTGTTCAAACCCATTGGCCGCTCTAAAACCGTGTATCCCTACTTCATGCAGAGGAAGTCTGTGGAAGTCATTCTCACTATAATCCCTATCAGGAACTTCTATTTTCTTGTCAGCCGGCTCTACTCTTACAGAACCCTTATCAGTATTTTCAACCACCCAATCAATACCTTCTTGTCTTAGTGCCTCCCTGATGCTTTCTCTCATTTCCTCTCCTTCAAACACCTCCCCAGACCCTTCAAATTCGTTTTCAAGATCATAGCCGTTCAAAAGTATGTCCTCTGCAATATCAACAATATTGAAATCATCATCCTCTTCAACAGGTTTCCCAAAGGAATCTATAGTAAGCTCTCTTATCCTTGAAGGATCTCTACCAACCTTCTCTGCTATCTCAATCCAGCCAAGATACTGTTCAACAGTATCTCTGTAGAGATCCTTCACCCAGGAAGAAACACTATGAGGAATATGGATCGTCTCTAGATTTCTCTTGTGTTCCTCCAAACCTTCAGGCCTCTTATATTTTAAATCAGGATTTTCTATTTCTCCTTCAAGAAACTTCCTTTTCTGCTCATCCGCGTTCTCCGGAGACAATGTACTCCAGAGGTCTACAGCGCTTCTTGCATTCTTAATCTGTTCGTCCAACTTCCGAGCCCATTCATCCGCCAACAGTTTAATCACCACTCCCTAATAGTTAATAACTATTTATAAATATTGGGGGACGCGATCTCCACCTAACCCCAATAATCAGAACTTTTATAGCTAAAAATACAATATTAGTATGAATATGGAAGAAAAATTTCAACCAGACATAGTTGCCTCCACACTTAAAAGATCCGATCTGAAGAGCAGAATCACAATATCAGACAGTTTCCATAAAGTGGAACAAGGAGATATAATTGCAGTAGAAGTTAAAGACAAAGGAGGGAAATACAACCAAATAGAAGACCTGAAAGGGAACCATCATAAACTCAAAAAAGGAGTAAAAATCCTGGGAGTCGTAGGGGAAAGAAAAGCAGTACAGGGATTTGTAGCCGAAATCCCCGGCAATCTAGAAAAAGGAGATAAACTCCAGTTCATAGGAGGAGGCGGAGTATTCGGAAACTGCCTGGACTACTTTGAAGAAGTCGGAGAACCCTGGGACGTAGAATTCAAAGGATTTGCAGTTGAAAACGGTAAAAAACTCAACTTCAAAGACTTCGCGATCCCTCTAAAAACAGAGATAGAAAACTGTTCCCCTCTTATAATGGTAGCAGGCACCAGAATGGACTCTGGAAAAACAACTCTAGCCTCTAACATTATAAAAGAGCTATCAGATCAAGGATTTGACATAGGAGCAGCAAAACTAACAGGCTTCACACGTCAGAGAGACAGGATGAAGATGAAAAACCACGGAGCCGTAGAAAGCCTGGACTTTGTAGACGCCGGGATTTTACACACCATGGGAAACCCAGAAAGAGCTATAAAAGCAGGAAAAACTGTTCTATCTAACTTCAAAGAAGACATGGACGCAGTAGTTGTAGAACTAGGAGGAGGACTAATAGGGCCAGACCATGTAATAGAGCTTCTAACTGATAAAGAAATAGCTATAAATACAGAATACCTTATAATAACCGCAATGGATCCAGTATCAGCTTTTGGATCGGTTAAAATGCTGGAAAAATATGGGATGGAACCAGACCTCATCTCCGGGCCTGCAACCGATACAGAAACAGGAAAAGAAGGAATAAGAGAACACGCTAAGGTCGAAGCTCTTAACGGCCGAAAAAACTTTGAGCAAATCTCCTCCCTTATAGAAGAAAAACTGGAATCCTAGACACCTATCTCCGATTTAACCTCCACAGTCTTATTATACAAATGCTCCATAACCCTATCAGCTACATCAACACCTAGAACCTCTTCCGTACCCCCCACCCCTGGCGAAGGGTTTATCTCTCCTATATAGAACCCACCATCATCGCCTTCTATAATATCCACACCAGCAAACTCAAAACCACAGAGTTTAGCAGCCATCACAGCAGCCTCCTTCATCTCATCAGAAGGCTCAACCTTCTCCCGCGAACCTCCCGCAGAAATGTTAGAACGCCACTCCTCAGAACCTCCTACCCTCTTATAGCTATAAGTATCATCACCCACTACAATTATCCTTATATCCTCACCAGGATTTTCAATATACTCCTGAAGACAAATATCCTGTTCAAAGAGTTCCAAAGTATCAATAATCGGCTTAAGATCGGAATTAGAATCCGCCTTCATCACTCCCTTACCCCCATACCCCGATATAAGCTTTATAACCACAGGATACCCTATATCCTTTGCTATCCTCTCAGTCTCTTTTGTAGAAAGAGTATACCCTGTCTCTGGGATAGGAAGCTCACACTCTGAAAGCACCTTCATAGAATAGAACTTGTTATGCGCTATATCCAAAGAATCAGTATCAAGCTGCGTATAAACCCCACTATCATCAAGTATCTCAGCTATCTGCTCGCCGTATAATATATCCTTGGTAAAGAGACGGACTAATACACAGTCAAACTCGCACAGATCTGTGTTTTTATACATAAGCCGTACTCCATCATCATACACCATTTTAATATGTTCAAGAGGAACACCCAGAACCGTGTCGAAATACTTCTCCCCCGCCTTCATGAAATACTGGTGCTGATCAGAGCTTTTACCATATATAACAGCGCACCTAATCTCTATCACCCTTTAGGAATTCAGAAACCCTTCCAAAAATACTCTTACCACTCACATCCCGAAATTCCTGAAGTTTCAAATTGTTCTTAACACCAACAACATTATCCCCTACAATCCTAACCCTGCAAAGATCCGCTCCTATGGACTCCGCTGTATCTCTAACCACCTCCTTGAGATCAGATCCCAACTTATGATACTTAGCAGTAGCACCTTTAGACGGCGTCAACCTCCAGCTATCTCCTTCAAGCTTGAGAGATATAAACTCCCCATCTATAAACAAAACATCATATACATCCCCCTCTAACAGGCTCTGAAACATCATCATATGCTTCCCATGCTCCGCATGTTCTGAGAAAGACTTCAAATCATCCCGGTCATATATCCTATCTATATCAATACGTCGGAATCCATCAAACTTATTACCTACTGCTGGAAACCCTACCTCCTCTTCCACATTATTGACCCCTCTCCCAGTAGAAACAACCACAGTAGAAGGTATATTAACATCCTTCTCCTCCAACACCTTAAAGAGGTAAGGCTTCTTGGAAGTTATAAACAGAGAAGAAGGATCAAAATTGCATTTCAACTGCCTATTCTGAATATACTCCAACAATATCTTCGCAAAAATTGTAGTCCTTGGCTCCAGATCAAGATAAACCGCAGTATAGTCTTCCAGAGGTTTTCCAGAAACACTCAACTTTGCAGATTTCCCTGCTATTATAGCTACATCTGCAAGAGAGTGGGCATCCACCTCTTCAAAATATTCTTCAAAACGCTTAAACCGTTCCGGATTATTCGTCAGATTCAGTAAACTCGTCAAGTTTCTTGTCACCTCTCTCGGAATCTCCAGGTTT
>JAXINT010000010.1:0-5151 GCA_034190605.1 Asbonarchaeaceae archaeon (SeqCode)
TGAGGTGGTTTCTTGTACTTCACCGAGAACTCGGCGTCCACTACATCACCGTCCTCCAGCTCCTCTGCAAACTGTTCTCCTGCCATTTCTCTGTTCCCTTTCCATCCGGAGATTCTTAAGTATACCGGCGTTTTCCACAAGATTCGGATAATTTTAAAAGCACCCCCTCAATGTCTCTGTAGATCTCTAAGGTAGAGGCCGGGGTTTGAACCGGTGGACAGATATTTAACAGGAGGTTCACAACTTCTCTATATGGTCGGACCAAGGCAGGGAACTCCTAAGACAGGTTTTGAAATCCATGAGTGCCATAAAACTCTTTCCTCTGTCAGCCATAAGGCTGAAGGAATAGATCATTTTAGATATCTTAAAAGATCTAAGATCAGTCCTAGACCAGGAGAAGTCGTTAAAACCTCGCATGAATCCTCCGAATCCAATAGATTTAAACTAGATAATCCTATCGTTCTGGTGCACGGCTACGGAGATGTATCCTGGTCCTCTTGGTGGACAAGACACAAGGAACTTCTCCATGAATACGATCCTGCCGTTGATATCTATCAAGTTGACTTTGGTGCGGAAATATCCCTTCCCTTTTCAGATAGAAGGTTCTCTGTGCCTGCAACCTCGGTGGGCTCTGTAAAGGATAACGCTGAAAGGCTCAAGGAATTTGTAGGGTCTCTAGAGGAGGACACTGTAGATGTTATAGCCCACTCCCAGGGCGGTATAGATGCCAGATATTACGTGGAGAAGCTGGATGGAGATGAAAAAGTTGATAACCTGGTAATGCTTGGATCCCCACATCAGGGAACATACACCGCATATCTGGCATTTTTCACGGCTGGAGCTCGCGATCTAAGGCCTGGAAGCCAGGTACTTGAAGATCTGAACGATGAACTTTTGGAGAAGGTCAATTATATCGCTTTGTGGGGAAGCCGTGACTGGATAGTCTGTCCTAATAGGAACGGACGACTCCCGGATCACCTTGTAGAAAACAACGATAATGCCAGAAACGAGAAGGTTGATGTCGGCCACACAGGCGTCATAACCCGTAGAGAAGCCATGGGAAAGTATATACGAGACCTTGTAGAGGATGGATGATCTCTCCACATCCTTACTGTCCACCTACTTGAGCTTTTCCTCCAGTATATCCACGACTTCCTCCATGTCAGACCTACCCTTTTCTATACTTTCTTCCAGGCTTTTCCTGTCGTTCTTAAGCTTTGATATCTCTTCATCAGGCTGCACAACTATGATGTCTCCTCTTTCTTTCCTTCTCTCCAACTTCCTCTGCTGCTCTTCAGCCCTTTTCGCCTCCTTGGAAAGGGCCAGTGACACGCCAGGCTCCGAGTCCTCCCCCATGCGCTTTCCAATACTTCTATATAGCTTTGCAAGCTTGTGCGATATTCCGTATTCTTCCCCTTTCTCTCCTCCTTCGGTCTTTGTCCTCACGAGCAGTAGGGTGGAATCCTCTACCTCCTCAATGTCTATGGGTAGCGGGTTTCCAAACGCGCCGTCAAAGTATCTCTCACCGTCTATCTCCACGCTTCCACCATAACCTATAGGTTCTGCCATCGCTGCTCTAAGTATCTCCATGTAGTTGTTGTAGAACTTGCTAGGATCCTCGTACCTGCTCTCTCTGAAATATTCTGGCTCTCCGGTCCTGGCGTTTGTGAGAGGCACTATTATCTCGCTATCCGACTCCCTCATTTTCTCTAGATCCAGTTTACATTCATCCGAGAAGACCTCGTCAACCAGCCTGTCTATACCAAAGAAACCTCTCTTCTTCCCATTAAAAATGTCTCTAAGCCTTGAGTAGAACTCACTCAAGCTCCAGTCTTCACCTTCTGCCACCCGGCCCAGCCATATAGGATATTCCGGATCTAACTGTCCTGTCATGAGATATGAGACATTAGGAGCGCTTCCAGAGCTACCGACATAGTAGTCGGCCGTTATGCCTCTGTCCTGCAGAACCTGCATTGCGCCACGGTTGTATGCTGTCTGTGCACCACCTGATTCCCCTACCACCGCCAGCTTCTCTATCGGCCCCTCGCCAAGGTTTTCTTTATACATGTCTTAAATTAGTACAGCCTGATTTTAAAGAATGGCAATATTCCAAAAATTTATTTAACCCATGTTAAGATATATGGTTTAACCTTCTTTTTTTATGTAACCTGAATGCCTGCGGAAATTCTAAGTATAGGTCTCCTTAATGCATGTATGCCTTTTTCCATCTCGATTTCTAAGTGTGAATTTGTTGCCGGTTTTTAACGGTGGAAATCGTTGTGACACGTACTGCTGAGAAAGACCTGAAGGAGCTGCCGGGATTTGTAAAGGAAACCTTCCTGAATAAGAAGGCGGAGGCTGAGAAAAACATTGACATGGGCGAGGCATCCATGGTATTTGATAAGTATCTCTCTGGCAGCATGCATCCAGTTCTCCAGATGAATCTGGGTAGAAACTATAGAGCATGGTTTATAGAGGGTAAATATGTAGAAAAATTAGATGGCAATAAAATTTTTACCTGGCGTGTTTTAAGTAAGAAGGAAGCAAAGAAAATTGTCAGAAAAATAAGAGATCCTATTCGCCTCTTTGAACATTCTTACGAATAACCTTGTTTTTGGAGTCAAAGTCGCCTTTAATCATATCCTCTGCTCCCTCTTTCATCCTCTCCAGCATTTCATCTAGATCTCTGTCAGTTACTTGGGGCTCTCTGCCTACAGTCATAAGTTCGCTTGGCATAAAGTAGTATTTTGCCCTATGACTTATAAACTTGGTGTCCCACTAACAGAGATTATCTTTGAGTAGTCGTTTGAGTAGAGTGTTCTCAGACCAGTAGAAGAATCGCCGGTAAGGCTGTAAGGGCAAGCGCAAACCCTGCAAGGAACCTATCTTCTGATACAATTCGGTCAAACAGCCATTTCACCGAACCAAAGAAATGGTTATAGAAGACCATTGCCAGGACTGAGGGAACCGCTACTGCTACTGCAAGCAAGAGCACCATCTTGAGACCTGTAGAAGTGCCTAGTATGATCGCCGCTAGGGCTGTATCTCCTAGAGTTGTGATGTTTGCTCCTACAAGATACGGAACGATTTCTTTCCTCTTTATGTATCCTCTGTTGTACAGCGGAACTATTATGCCCACGGATATAGAGACGGAAGTAGTTATAAGTGTCGTAAAAGCTCCGAAAATAAAGGATATCCAGCTGTTGCTCATGATGAACCTGAAGTACTTGTTCTTGAATC
This sequence comes from Asbonarchaeaceae archaeon (SeqCode), assembly GCA_034190605.1. Taxonomy (GTDB): domain Archaea; phylum Nanohalarchaeota; class Nanosalinia; order Nanosalinales; family Nanoanaerosalinaceae; genus JAXINT01. The sequence continues at coordinate 3,241 of JAXINT010000010.1, forward strand.
TTTCAGCGCTTATACCGGAGAAAGCCCTGTCAAATACCTTTAGACTTGCGAAAAGCCCTGCAAACGAAAGGATAAACGAAGGGACAGAGGTAAGAGTTGAGGTTATCCAGGAGACTAGGGGGTTTAGTACAGTGGTTATAGAGTACTGCAGTATTTTTAAACCCTCGATATCTATACCTCCCAAACTGTAGCTTTTTAGAGCTATAATCCCTATAATTATGGCAGGTATATACGCCATGAACGACACTATAAAGCTCAGTATGCCGATGGAACAGGAGTCCCTGATTTTTTCGTTCTTCCCCTGCAGGTACTGTATGTAACCAATAACAACCACTATAAATGCCGCACCCAGTCTTGACCCGGATACTGCCATGAAGAGCTCTGTCAGGCTTAGGATCCCTGATTTAAACAGTGATAGAGAAAGTGCGGCTACCGAGGATCCGTTCATGAATATGTAGGATGCTATCCAGCCTGCACCTAGAGCTGAAAGATCTCCTCTTATAATCAGCTTTAGGAATCCTTCTAGCACGGGTGTAAGTGCCTGTGTGGATCTGCCAAGAACCTGCAGGGACAGCACAAACAGAGCCAGTCCTCCAGCACCGTAGAGACATCTCTCAAGCTTTCCCATACAGAAAAGATATTTTAATCCTTTGTTCCTAAATAACTGTTGGATACATCATGGGTATAGAGAAAGAACCTTCTGAAGGCCAGAGAGAGGATTTCAAGGATCTAGAAATTCTTGGCGATATCAGTGTGGAGGAGTTCTCAGGTATAGACTCCAAGCTATCTTCTGGAGAGTCTGTAGAGATTATTGCAGGCGTTGGAATGGAGAATAAAGGAAAGAAAATCGTTGTAGTTACCAATCACAGGCTTCTATCCTATAGCTCAAAGGATGTGAGCCTTTTGGGGGAGAAGAAGCAGTTCAGAGATATAAAGCTGGGAGATATCAGGGAGATGGATGTTGAGGACAGGAAGGATTTTGATATACTTTTTGTAGAGACATCTAACGATGAGATAAAACTCATGTTGCCTGACAAGGCCGGTGTCAAGATATCAGGAGTTATAAGAAGGCTTCAAGAAAGTACTGATCCTTTCGATGACCTTGAGAGGCTGAAAGGTCAGAGGGAGAAGGAGAACATAACTGAGGAGGAGTTCCAGGAGAAAAAGAATGAGCTCCTGGAGAGAGTTTAGATGCTAGAGGTGGATACTCATGTCTGATGTAAGGCTGTCACCGTCAAGGATAAACCTGTTCATGGAATGTGAGCGGTGTTTCTGGCTGAAGATGAACGAAGGAGTTTCAAGACCTTCAGGACCGTTCCCATCGCTTCCGGGAGGTATGGACAAGGTCATAAAACAGCATTTTGATCGTTTCAGAGGGGATGGAAGTGTACCGCCAGAGCTGAAGAAGTCAGATATCAATGCTGTGCCTCTAGATGACGAGGAGTTTCTCTCCAACTGTAGGAACTGGAGATCAAAGCCGTGGTACGAGAACCAGGATCTCGGAGTCGTGGTCAAGGGAGGTGTAGACGATCTACTGGTTGATCCTGAAGGCAATATAATAGTGCTGGATTACAAGACTAGAGGATACCCTCCAAAGGGAGACTCGGCACCGGACTACTATTCGAGACAGGTCAACCTCTACAATCTAATTCTGCGTTCAAACGGCTACGACACTGCTGACTTCGGACTGCTCCTCTATTACTATCCTGATAAGCTTCTGGACAACGGAGACGTGGTATTCCACAATGAGTTTAGGAAAGTGGATACCGACCTGGACTCCGCTAGGAGACTGGTTGAAAGCGCGGTAGAGACGGTTAACGGTTCAGAACCGGAGCCTGGAGGCGACTGCGACTTCTGCAAGTGGGAGATGGAGAGCCACAGATAGCTATGAAGTTTCTACCTTTTTCCATA
>JAXINT010000062.1:0-4948 GCA_034190605.1 Asbonarchaeaceae archaeon (SeqCode)
TTTTAGGCCCCGTTCAAATGAATTGGTGCAAAGATTTTAGAAACTATTAGGTGTTCAGATTTTCTACCTTTTCCGTGAAAGGTTCAGAAATAGATTAGAACTGTATGATGTATCTACATGAAGGGGCATATCTTACTTCTTCCCGGATTTCTGGAGCCTTGTTTCTGGCGATATCATCAAGCCTCTCTCCCAGCTTTTCATTCTTATTATAGATGCTCTCCTTAACTTTTTCAGGACTCCAATCTTTCTCCTCCGCCACATAAAGCAGATTAACTACATCCGACTCATCTTTTTCTCTAGGAGATTTCAGTTTTGAGACTATCAAATCTGGAAGAGAAGGCACATTCAAGCTGGTATCCCCGATTTCTATTTCTTTAGCCTCCTCAAAGCTGTAATCCTCATTACCTTTTTCAGGACAGGCAAAATCGCAGTGCATACCGCCGTTCACGTCAACTTCTCCACTTAATTTTTCACTGTACTTGTTTCCCCATTCAGAATTGTTTGCGTCTGCAAGTTCTGCTTCTGGATATACCAGGTTCCAAGCCTCTTTTATGCTGCTATATCCCGGAGAGAAATATTTATCAGTATCACCAGAGCCTCTCCAGTAGCCAAAAGCTTCGTATCCCTCAACCTCAAATATATACGCAAATATGGCCCACCCTCCAAACTCTAAGTGCTCAATATCTCTATCAACCTGGTTTTCATATTTTCTAAAGCCTTCTGACATCTCAAGGACAGCCTCAAAGCTATCTAGATTCTTAAATACTCTCTCTTCATCCAAACCCTTTTCTTTCATCTCTTCTAACGCTCTATCTACAACTTCATCGTAACCCAAATCCATCTCATTTACTCCCATGTTACCTATTAATAGTAACAGTTATTTATAAATGTTAGGGTTTTGTAACTGGATAGACCTTACAATTGTTAAGTGGAGGGGGGTTAGACCGAGAGATAACACTGTTATAACTATTGGCGAAGACTTCAAGGATGTATAGCCAGGAAAGGTCTTTTAAGCCGGCAGGACAAAGAAAAGGATATGGCAGAAGAAAAGAACATGAAGGATGTGCTGTACGAGATCGTCCAGGACCCGAAAAAGGCTGAAATGTTTCTTACAGGAGAGTCTGAAGAGGCAGAGAAGCTTAGAGATGAGGTTAGGGAGACCCTCAACCAGGCAGGAGAGTCAACCAGGAAGCTTTTTGAGGAAAAGACCGGGAAGTCCATCAAGGTATCTCTCACAACTCTGGCCTGGATAGCGGTTACCAGACACCTCATAGAGAACATGGACTGCAGAGTGGACGATGCGGAAGAGCTCTGGTACATCGGATAGGAACCGGATAGAAACAGTTGAGGGCGAGGGCCGGGATTCGAACCCGGTAGCTGATATTAGTTCTGTGAATAGAACCAATATATCCATATTAGTTCTCTGGGCAGAACCAATATACAGATATTAGTTCTCAGAAGAGAACCAACATTTAAATATTAGTTCCGATAATAGAACCAACATGGAAACACTGGAGCTGTTTAACCCCTGGTGGAAGGAAGGCGAGATAAGCAGAGAGCTAGCGCCAGAATACCGGAGAAGGATGTTCGAAGAGCTGAAGAGGCTGCAGGAGACAGACCAGATAACGTTGATAAGCGGCCTCAGGCGTGTAGGAAAGACCACGCTGATGTACCAGCTCATAGAAGATCTTCTCGACCAGGGAACAGAACCCACAAACATACTCTACTTCTCGTTCGATGAGAAGATCCAGGACCCGACCGAGATACTGGAGAGATACCAGGACAGGACAGGGACAGACTGGCAGAACGAGAGATGCCACATATTCCTGGACGAGATACAGAAGCTGGACGACTGGAGCAACAAGCTCAAGATACTATACGACACGGTTCCAAAATCCAAGATAACCGTATCAGGCTCCTCAAGCTTCAGACTGGAGAAAGACGCAGACCTCAACCTTGCAGGTAGACACTTCCAGATGCAGATCCCTCCCCTCTCATTCAAAGAATACCTACAAATGTCAGGCAGCGATACCGAACCAGAAAAACCCGAGATGTACAGAAGAGAGCTGGAAAGAGAGTTCAGAGAATACCTGAAAAGACCCTTCCCAGAGACAGCAACCATGGAGGACGCAGGGCTTATAAAAAGGTACATAAAGGACAACATAATAGAGAAGATAGTCAGAGTGGACCTCTCAGACGAGTTCGACAACATAAGGGAGGAACTGCTGACCAGGCTGATAGACCTCTTCTATGACCAGCCAGGAACCTATCTGAACTACAACGAACTGGCTAACGAACTCGGTATCGGGAAGGAAACCCTTTCAAGACATCTATCAGCGCTGGAATACGCCTACATAATCCGGAGAGTCAAGAACTACCGTCCAAACACCAGGACAACATCAAGGAAACTTCAGCGTATATACCCGTTCCACTGGTCCCTGCAGTTCGGTTGGAACGGCGACATAGACACTGAAACAGTGGTCTCATCGATGATAGATGCAAGATACTACTGGCGCAAGCAGGGTAAAGAAGTGGACTTCCTCCGGGTAGAGGACAAAAAGATAGAACCTATAGAGGTCAAGGAATCGGAGAAGGTTCGGAAGAGCAGTCTCAGAGACCTGATATCATTCATCCAGAAGTTCGACTACGAGCAAGGAACACTGGCATACAACGGACGAGAAGAGACCCTGGAGACAGAAGACATCAAGGTGGAGAAGAGGCCTGTATGGAGGATGGCGCTGGAAGAAGGAGCCTAACCAGGAATTTGCTAACTTATCTGCCGAAGGGCAGGCCCGTCAAAGGCGGGCTCTTGCGTCGTCAGCGCGTAACCTGACAGGGCGAGGGCCGGGATTCGAACCCGGGTCACCGGAGCCACAGTCCAGCAGTATAAGCCACTAACCTACCCTCGCCACGGATTGAGTCAGATCCTCAAGACAAAAATAGCAGGGCAACTTTAAAAACTCTTTCTTAATCACCAGGAATCAAGGAGAAAGTCAGGAAGCGAACCTTTAAGCAGCTTCTTAACCCTTTCAATACTGTTTAAATTGGTTGAGACGCATTCTGGCATTTCCCTATTTTTATGGTATTCTAAAAAACCTTCTTTATACATCTCATCTATAGCTTTCTTACCTTTACCCCTGTCATGCTTGGGTATCTTGCTTAATGCATTCTCTATAGTTGTATAGCTCTTTCCGAAGAATTTGTTTCTCCACAGTTTTGCTGCAATTGACACCTTCATCTCGTACCGGCTCTGGGACATAGGCGGCATCAGCTATCCGACCTATTTAAAGACACCATAAATTTCCATTCATATACCAAACGTGAGAAAAACATATTATAACATCAGATGTAAAATTAATTTTACAACCATAGGAAAATACTTTAAAAAGTTGGGCGGGTCTATATAGAAATATGGAACTGAAAACAGTAGAAAAGGCAGAGCGACGGGAAGAATCGATTCTGATCGGGCTTTTTGGAAACACTTCATTCACCAAAGTTCTAGATACACTGATGGACCATCCGAACTACGACTACACAAAGAAACAGCTTGCAGAGGTAAACGACCTCTCCAGACCCACACTGTACAAAATCTGGCCAAGACTGGAAAGATTCAAAATCGTCCAGCCCACCAGAAAGATAGGAAACACACAGCTGTACAAACTTAACACAGAAAGCGCACTTGTAAAGGAACTCTATAGGCTAGAACAGAAGGCTGCAGAAGAAGTCTAGACCTCTCCTTTGATCCACTCCTCGTAGCTCTGATTCGCTTCCACCGGGATCTCAAGGATGCATGGAATATCATATGGATGCGCTTCCCTTATAAACTGCTTTAAATCCTCAGATTTCTCTTCAGAAGTCTTAAAAAGCGCTACAACTTCTTCTCCCTCTTCTATATCTCCATTCCATAGGTAGCTTGAGTTAACCTTGAGGTAATTGACGCATGCAGCCAGCTTGTTTTCTAGAACGGAATCTCTTACCTCTCCAAGCGCATCTCCGTCCGGGAAAGTTACATAGAACAGCTTCAGTTCAGACACCTCTCCGACCAATTATTTGGCGCTGCAGATATTTTCAACAGCCCCAGGTAGTTCCTCAAAGCTTCCAACTCTCAGAGCAACGTCTTCAGGAATTCCCTGCTCAGGTTCTTTCTCACTTATCCACACAGCTTCAAAATCAGCTCTTCGTGCCGCTATAACATCATCGCGCAAGAGATGGCTCACCATCACATACCTGTCAGCCTTCAATAGTTCTCTTGCACGGTCAAAGATATCCTTCTGAGGTTTCCTTATGCCCTCGCCTGCAGATACTACAACAGCATCGAAATATTTCTTGATACCCAGCTTCTCCAGTTTCAGGTTCTGAAGCCTGTTAGTACCGTTTGAAAGAATTCCGATCCCGAATCCCTTGCTGGAGAGCGCTTCAAGAGCGTTCTCCACACCTGGTTTAAGATCAAGGCTTTCCGCCTCCAGCTCTTCCCAGACCTCAGCAAACTTCTCAACTTTCTCAGGGTCGTAGCAGTCTCTATCTCTACATAGGCTGTCCATGGCCTGTCTCCTCGGAAAAGCCCAGCCATCCTGGAAGAAACGGAAGAATCCCGACTTGTACTCCTCATAGCTGTCCTTTACCTCTTCAAGACCAGCTCTCTCAACTGCTTCAATGTATATATCGCCAAAATCACGGTTCATGCGGGTTAGAGTATTGTCCAGGTTGAAGAACACTGCGCATTCCATTGTAGGGGAATGGTTTAGGAATCAATATTAAATAAGTTTTCAGTAGCGCAGATATAACAGTGTTATACAAACCTATTTGCAATATACCAACCGTCCACACCCCGTATAGCTTACAAATGTTCAGATTTGAGATGCTGAAACCGAAAGCTTTATAAATAGTTGCTACTATTAAGTAACATAGGTGTTTGATATGGGTGTGACCAAAGACGATCGAAATGAGC
>JAXINT010000037.1:0-4838 GCA_034190605.1 Asbonarchaeaceae archaeon (SeqCode)
CAGCGCTTAGAGGAAAGTTGGAGGTATCCAACAGAGCCTAACCGCCATCGTGATTCTCGTGGTTCTTACGCTCAGGATAGTCCGTACGACTCTAGAGATTAAGTTTTTAGAGTCGTAATCCGGCTAGTTTCCTCTTTATTCTTTTTTCTTTTTAGACAGTTTTTTAGGTCCTACCTTCCTTCAGAGCTATAGGAGTGCCACCGGCGTGCCAGGACTTTCTAGGCCTCACTCTAAGCGAGTATACTCTTTCGGAGTTATCGTCCAGACAGATCGCAGCACCCTTCTTCCTTGGAAGATTGTCTATATAGGTTGTCAGATCGTACTGCATGTAGGTCTGCATTATGCTCTTGAGCGCCTCTATATCGCTCTTTGCTGTCAACCTGTGAGAGAGTATGAGGTCGCACTGCGATAGCGCTCTCGGATCCAGTTTATAGGGCTGCTGGGTTGCAAGCGCCAGAGAAACTCCTGGTTCCCTCCCTATCTTAACCCATGAGAGAAGAGGGTCTGTAGCAGGAGTCTCTCCCTCGTTTGGAAGGAACTGATGTGCCTCGTCTATAAGCATCCAGACTATAGGAGATTCGGAGGTCTGTATCCCTTCCATCTCTTTCATCTCCTCCAGTCTTTTGGAGGCCATTCTCTCCCTCAGTATCTTGTTAGCAAGTAATCCTACAACCAGTGTACGGACCGACCAGGTCCCACGGATCTCCCCGAAGAGAGATAGATCAAGGATCGTGAGTTTACCTCTCTCAGTGAACTTGTCCAGGTCTGTCCCGTTCTTTGAGAAGATACCCCAGTCCTGCGCTGCCTGGAAACGGTTCACCAGACCTCTCCTTACATCCTTTTCAAACTCCTTTTGGTCTCTTGTTAGCTCTATCATGTCCTGGAGACCATATCCTCCTTTCCGGTCTTCAAGCTTTCTTACGACCTGCTCTAACAGTATGCCTCTTGAACTATTCAGGGGTATGTCAAAGGCCATTGCCCAGTCTCCTGCACTGAGATCTTCAGGACTCAAGGTGAAAGTCTTGTCATAAGGTATTCCACGGTCCTGAAATGTCTCCGCCTGACCCTCCGGTATGTACAGCTCCAGGTCCATTGCATCTGGCTGCATGTCCCACCTGTCCAGTAGTACGGCATCCTCTTCGTTCGGGAACTTCATGCTCCAGTATATGCCCATGGAGTCCACAATGATCGTAGATAGATTATTTGCGACTTCTTCTTCCAGATCAACCAATTCCTCGGCTATACAACCTAGCGTATAGCTGTTATGGCAGTATATGCCTCCATATCCTCCTATGAAGTTGTGGTTGTCTTCCACTGTAAGATCGTATACAGGTCCTTTGTATTTTTTTGTCTTTTTTTCCTCTATTTTGTCCCAGAAGATTGTAGTTTTTGTATATTTGTTCAGTTCTTCTATGAGTTCTTCTGCTTTGTCTAGATTATGTTTCTGTTTAAATAGTCTTATTACCGCCTTCTGAGCTTTTTCAGGGTTTCTTTGGTGTTTCTTAACTGTAAATACGCGTTTGTCGGTGCGGTCGTATCCCATCTCGCTATTGAAGTTTTTTAGCTTCACCTTCGAGATATCAACGAGCTTTTCTATATCTTCCAGTCGAGGGCTTTTTTGGACTTTATGTAGAAGCTCCTCTAGTCTCTGTTTGTGATTTTTTAGGTTACTGATTATTTCCGCTAGTTTATCTCGGCTTGGATGATATTTTTCGTCCTCGTAAGCTTTAAGAGACTGTTTAAAGTCCGCTATCTGCGGTCTTGAAGCTCCGATTAGGACTCTAGCTTCTTTTAGTTTTTCACCTATACCAGGCACAAGATCTTTATTGGGGTTTGACTCCTTTATAGCCTCTTTGAGAGCTGTTCTCTTCTTTTCTATCCTGAGATTAAGTTTCTTTTCAAGTCTTTCGAGGTTTTCGCTCTCTGAGATGAATATGCAGTAATATGTTTTTTTACCACTATTAGCGTTTGTAGCCTCTTTTTTCTTTTTTATGATTTTGCCGTGTACTCCTATCCTGTTAAGCAGGAATATAAGCTGTCCTGCCAGTTTTTTGCTCGCAGTAGGAATCTCTACGGCCCTTCTTATATGGGATTCTGAGTCTATGTATGCGGATAAGAATTCTCTGACGCAGTCAATAGGACTTGATAGAATGAAGTCGGGTATTTCCTTCTCCCTGGAGTATACTGCGGTGTTATATCCGTTATGTTGAAGGAATTTTTCCAAAACCGTACTGTTGAGATAAACTGCACGATCATCCATGTTCTTGACTTGGAGGTCAAATAGCTGTCTGCAGAGCCGAGAATAGTCGCTGATAAGGTTTTCATCGTTGTTTGTGAATATTATCCTGTAGTTGCTTTCGCTTACTTTCTGTTCGTGACCTTCTGCTATAGTGTATGCAATGAACCGTGCCAGCTTGTGACTCACTTTTTCTGGAAGTTTTATGGGTGTTGCCTTGCCATAGGTGTAGTGTGAAGTTGTTTTTCTATCTGATAGAGTCTTTCTACCCTTTTCTGTTATCTGGATTGTTGCCGGACTGCTTCCGTTAATATCCGCCAGTCCTTTGTTTTCCATCTGGTGGACCATATTGTAGAAGGAGCCTGAGCCGTCAGCCATTTCAGCTACTTTCTTAGACCCATTTTTAACTTTCTCAAGCACGATACATTCCCTTCTTTTTTTGGTTCTGTACTGAGCCTCTTCCAATTTTTGAGGAATTTCAAGTGCTGTAGATGGCTTAATATCTATTTCTCTCGGTATTGCTATACTTTCACCTTCTCCTATTTGAGATGCGTTCTTCCAGCCTTTCGGGGTCAGAAGCGGATGTTCCTTTGTTACGGTGATTTCTCTACCTTCGGCTGTATCCAGCTGTATTAGATCTTCATCCACTTTCTTCCTGTAGCCAGCTTTCACCTTCTTCTTGGCAGTATCGAAGCCCTCTGAGATAGATACCGCCTCTATGTCTTTCTCCGCTCTTACCAACATTTCATTTTCACTTTCTCTTATTTTTTCTCCCTTTTCTTCCAGCCTCCGGAAGAGTTCTTCTATCTCTATCCAGTTACCCTTGCCTGTAAGAACTTTTTCTTCAGGATGCAGGCATTTCCCGCTACCTCGCTTCCCGAAGATTCCTAAAACGTGCGGACGAGCCAGATCCATGTGTATTGGGTTAGCTGTGTGCGCTTCCTTTTTCTCTCCGACTATATGCTTCCCTATAAGCCCTGTCCCGGGTTCTGGACCGAACTCCTCCACGTCCTCTTCCGACCTTCCAATGGTGATCTTAGGCATCTCTACTCTCTAATTGGAACTGCTGGCATAAAAGTCTTCTCTGAATCATTCCTTCTAGACCCTTACTGTAATAAGAGAGCCGACAAAACTTTACAGCTATGAGACGGATAGAGGAGCTGTTCCGGCCACGGCCTGAAGATTCCAGGAAAGGAGATTTTGGAAAAATTGCCTTTGTAGGAGGTTCTTATAAATTTCCTAACACTCCTGCGATTGCAGCCCTGGCTTCTGCAAGAACAGGATCAGATTTAGAGATAATACTTGCGCCTGAAAGATCTGCCGATTTATCCGCTTCTTTTGCGCCTGACATGATCTCTAGGAGGCTTGAAGGGAAGTTTCTCGGCCCAGAAAATGTGGATGAGGTCATCGATACAGTAGAGAGCTGTGACTGCCTCGTGATAGGAAACGGCCTTGGAGATAGTAAGGAGACACTGGAAGCGGTTGAACAGATAATTGAGGGCACTCAAGCTCCAGCTGTCCTAGATGCTGATGCTCTGAAAGCAGATATTAGATCAATGGATCTTGAGGGCAGGAAGTCTGTACTTACTCCTCACAGGAAGGAGTTCGAGAGACTTTACGGAGAAGAACCTGCTGAAAAACTTGGCGCGGTAAAGGAACAGGTTAAAAAGGCTTCAAGAGTGTTTAATTCAACTATTGTCCTTAAATCACCTGTAGATGTTGTTTCTGACGGAAGCACAACCTTGACGAATGACTCTGGAAATCCCTACATGACCAGAGGAGGTACAGGAGATATCCTGGCAGGAGTGTGTGGAGCGATCTTCTCAAGAGCCTCTGCACTTGATGCAGGGATAGCCTCCGCTAGAATAACGGGTAATTCGGGAGACATAGCTGCTGAAGAACTTTCTCAATCTCTAACTGTAGAAGACGTTATAGGCGCCATTCCCGAGGCTATTGAAAACCTCTCCTGATCTCAAGTTGTTCTAACTCTCTGCTCAAAGCCTATGTCTCTAAGAATTTCCAGGCTACAGTCAGGAACAAGATCCCTCCATTCTCCTCCTTTCCGGGCAGTTTCTCTTATATGGGTGCCGCTGTACTTCTCCTTGTTCATGTAATCTGGATGTTCCACACCTACATCTGCTTTCCTGAAACATCTCCGGGTTACAGGTTCTCCTGAGACTGCTCTGTCCACTTCAAACTTGTCCAGTATCTGCCCGGTCCATAGCCTATCATCGTCCCTGTCAGGTATGGCAATTACACGGAGATCTGGAAAGCAGTTCCTTATAACCCTGTATCTCTCAAAGAATCTGAGAGGGTTTTCCTCTGTACCGTGTTTTTCTGAGCTCCCTATACCCACTATAAGCTCGTTTTCCTGTCTCAGATCCGACACCACGTGATGATGGCCTCGGTGAAACGGCTGAAACCTTCCAATGTACATCACTCTGTCCATATCCATCACTCCAAGAACCTATCTCTCATTAAAGCGGGTCTACAAATTTCTTGATCTCCTTTTCAGGATCAGAAGCCTTCACAACACCTGAAGCCACGAGAACTCCTTCAGCCCCCAGTTCAAGAGCCTTCTCCACATCTTCCTCTGTTTTTA
>JAXINT010000150.1:0-4773 GCA_034190605.1 Asbonarchaeaceae archaeon (SeqCode)
GCTCTTGGCATCGGAGCTATAGTGGTTTTAGCAGTTGTAACGGTGTTCTTTGGCTGGACTACAGATCAGATAATCAGGATTCTGCTTTCAGAGTCCGCCCTAACGCTTTACCTTATAGTAGGTCTTATAGCGGTAATATATTCTATAACACAGGGCGAAGAAGGTGGAGATTAGAGATTCCTACCTGTTACTCCTATAACTTGTTGTAGAAATTCCGCAGTTGTTGAAAAAAATCCACAAACTCTTCTAGACCCTTTCTTCCTTCATATCCTTAACCAGATCTGTCAGATCTCTAACATTCTCGACAAGAGAGGGAAGTGTCTGCTGGAAGGCTTTTTCAAGCCCTCCGATGCGCGATTGGGAGCTCTCAAGGTATTCCTCCATCTCTCCGACTTTCTCCACCACTTCCTTCTCGTCCTCTGATCTCCTGACCTCAAGGTCATGCACCTTGTCCTTTAGCTCCTCTATCTCCTCTACAATATCATCTATCCTCCTGTATACCTCCTCGATCTCGTCCTCCATGTCTATTATCTTCTCCTCGACAATAGTCTCTATAAGAGCCTCCTCGTCCTCGCTTATATCCATATCCGAGCTCCATCCTCCTTGTTGAGGTGTCTGTTGTGGTGCTGCCTGTTGAGGAGGTTGAGAAGGCCGTGGACTAGACTGCTGTACAGGTTCTTTCGGAGGCGGTGTTGGCCTACCTCTTCCTCCACCTCCTCTCCCACCTTCAGGCCCAGGCATCTCTCTACCTCTATCACCTCCTGGAGCTCCTTGAGCTTCTGGACCTGGTCCTGGCTCTCTAGGTCTCTGCTCTTGCCTAGGACCTGATGAAGCGGAGTTCTTTATAGCCCGATTCATTGCCTTGTTTATCTCCTCGTATCCATATCCCTGGTCTCTAAGCTCTTCAGTTATCTCGTGCTGGGAATAGCCCTGGTCCGATAGATCTTTAACACGGTCTACAGGTATCTCTTTCTTCTTCCCACCTTTCTCTTCTTTACCGCCACCTCTCAACTTTCCAAGGAATTTGAATGCCATTTATATCAGCCTTTTACCGTGTCCCAGCCATTTTCTCCTCCACTATTTCCTCTACCTGGCTTTCGGTTACAAATGAGCTCTCAACCGGGTTCATAATATCTATGTATTCCTCTATCTCCGAGAACTCCCTTTTTGTAACTAGCTTGTCCGTCTTACGGTTTAACTTGTCTATCTTTGCATTCATAGTGGTTATCTCCTCCTCAAGCTCCTCAACTCTCTCGTCAATATCCTTCTTGTTTTGGGATATTTTTTTCTTCTGCTCTGTAAGTCTGTCCTGGATGTCCTTTACCTGCTCCTCCAGGTTTCTCGTGGTCTTCTCCAGCTGTCTGATCCTCCTGTCCGAGGTATTCAACCTGCTTACGATATCGTCTTCTTGACCATCTGCCATACAGCTATTAGTTTGTGCCAGCTACTTTAATATAATTTGGCCGTATACAACTCTCAACCTAGGTTATAATACCGGCTTTTAACATCTGGGCTTCTCCGTGGAAATTCCCTCTCCTCTTTTAAGTCTGGCCTTTCAACTCCCTCTCGTATTGACTGGGATAAAAAACGATTTGAAACACAAGCCTTATATACCTGAGGTATATAATTATATACCTATGGTATCTTTAACTGAGAACGAGGCGAGAGCTATTGATCTACTGCTCAGAAACTTCAAACACAGCTACAACATAAACCAGGTTGCAAGAGAGCTAGATCTCAGTCCAAGAGGAGCGAACAAGATACTTAAGAGGCTAGAAAACCGTAATATATTGGTCTCTGAATATATAGGTAACAGCAAGATATACTCCATTAATTTTGCGAACGATGCTACTGCAGATGTTTGCCAGTTTGTGCTAACAGGAAACGACACTACACCCTACATTAGGACATGGATAAATGATCTACAGCCGTTGAAGGAGCATACTGAGATGGCTGTTCTGTTTGGATCGGTATTAGCCAAGGAGAGACGAGCCTCGGACATAGACATCCTTATAGTGGTAAAGGAGGAGAAATTTAAGAGGGTGAAAAATGAAATAGAGGATATAGAGAAGGTAAAGCCTAAAGAGATACATCCAATCTTCCAGACTCCGGAAGATATCATCAGAAACATAGGAGAGGAGGACCCGGTCGTACTTAGGGCTATAAGGACGGGTATGGTGCTCTGGGGGAGGGATGTATTTGTGAGAGTGATCAAGGATGGAAGAGATTAAAAGCAAATTTGAATGGTGTCTAGAACAGGGAGAGAAGGGTGATGATGACCACAGCGGCCTGAAGAATTTGGGCAACCTAATCTTAAGAAGACTGACTCACATATCAAGAAGGCTGAATCCGACATAGATACCATGCAGTACCTATATGAGGGAGGGAAGACTGATTGGGTGGCTCCTGCTGCCTTCTATGCAATGTACCCTGCTTTGTTGGCGGTACTGTTTCGCATGGGATTTGAATCAAGGAATCAGAGCTGCACAATTAATGCAGTTGAATACTTCATAAAGAGCGGTATTATAGACCTAGAGCAGAAGTACATAGATATGATCCAGGAGGCCAAGGACCAGGAGGACAGACATGATGCCAGAAGTCTGAGGGAAAGATATCAGTACGGTACTGAAACTTCCATGGAAGAAAAGCTGTGTAGTTCAACCATGGAAAACGCAAAGTAGTTTGTTGACAGGATTAAGGAACTCCTTGAGAGGTTGGACAGCGGTGGCGAATGAGCGACTAGTAGATAATTTTCAGGGCAGATGCTCCGCCTTGATCACCACCGACTCCTCCGTTGTCTTGGCCATGTCCAGCCTGAAGTCAAATGTCCCGTCTCCCGCCCCTAGAGAATACATGTCAGAACCGGGAAGAGGCCGCCCTATCCAGGTCATGTTGACCTTGCATTCCGTCTCCACGCAGCCATAATGGCCGTTTATGAACGTAAGGCAGGTGTAGTTCCCTACAGCTCGCTGGGAGTCCGCTATGAGTTTTGGAGCTTTAGAATCTGGTTCGGACTTCCTGTTTGAAGCATATATAGCCCTTACATTCCTTAGTTTTGCAGTCATACTTTTCCTTGCGCCTGCTGCCTGAAGACATAGAGAGTCTATGTCCTGGTTCATCGAATTGAACTGGTCTATAACGTTCTGTTTTGAGGTCTGAAGCCCTACCTGGGTTATATTTGTGTATGCAGCTGCAAAGGTCAGTATAGCTGCTGCAAGACCTCCTATTATCCAGATCCACATTGAGACTGTACCTCCCTTACGCCGCTCTACATCCTTTCTTCTATCCTCTGAAGCTATTCCTGACATAGTAGCACCCCGTCTCCCTCCTGTACTATCCTTATGGTTTCCGTCTCTCGGAATAATATCTTTGAATCTTCTCCCTCAACTGTTATGCCTCTAAAGTCTTTTACTGCCTCGCATTTATCCCTGAATAAGATCAAAGGCTCTCCATCAGGGCCTATTATGTCAAAACCCTCTGCAAAACCGTCCAGACTTCTGTTTGTAAGGGTGAACCCTAGCTCTACTCTGCTTTCTCCCTCTCTACAGTTTCCTGTATATCTTCCATACAGTATCGTCTTAAAGTCACGAACCCCTATTTCCTCTCCTTCCGTGTACTTCCTGCAGACAGGAAAATCTGAGTTCTCCACGGCATTTATTATACTTTTACCCGGGTTTATGTCGGTTTCTGTAGAGGACAGGAGTCCCACGGAAACCAGCACTGCCACAACCATTAAGATAAAAGCCCCAACCATGCTCAGAGATATCTTTCCTTTCATCGTTTTACCTCTCACTGCTCCACCACTATACTGTCCTCGTCCAGGTCATACCTTATTATAATGGTTTCTCCCGTGTATGGAGGGTTCTTGTATTCGGTCCGGTTCTCCAGTTCTCTTCCCAGCTCTCTCCGTATGTCGCTGCTTCCTATCCCTTCGAACTCTCCGTCCTTGTTCCTGAGAAGGAAGCAGGTAAATCCTTCGTATCCCTTCTCCAGGGCCCTGTCATTACAGAGCCTTACCATTTCAGCTATCTTCTCCGCCTCCTGTTCGGCGCTTCCCTCAACTTCTATAAGCTCGGCACCGCTCTTATCTTCCGAAGGCGTTATACCGGGCAGAGCGTTTTTCACATCTCCCTGGAACGCTACTATAAGCCCTACAGCCGCCATTATTGCTATAACTATCAGTACCCAGTTGCCAAGGTAGTCAAGAGACATCGCCATCTATCCCACCTCTATCCTTTCAGCTCCGCCCTTTGGTTTAGCGTACTGGATGGTTATCAGCTGTCCTTTCTCTATACCGCCTTCTGCACTTCCCGTAAACTGTAGCTGTCCCTCTTTTATCTGTCTGGGTATCAGGTTGTTCTCCCGCATCAGCTGTTCTACCTCCTGTTCAGTTATGGTTCCTTCGAGTTTTTTAATGTTCCAGCCCTGGCACAGCTCTTTCTCTGTCTGATATCCCTTGTACTTCTGCCAGCAGTCCATCACTGCAGACGCAATCTGGAGCTGAAGCTCTTCCTCCTCAACTATCTCCACGGCCTTGTATTCCACCTGTGACTCTTTACATCCGGAAGGAGCGGTCGAGTCACCTGGAAGAACGGAAGTTATACCTCGATAGGATGTGCAGAATGCTGACTGGAAGGCTGGACCTGTCTGCTCTGCAAAAAGCCCTATAAGTATCGCCACACCTATAAGCGCAAGTATAACTCCTCCAACCATCCTTAGTGTGATCCCTTTTCTAACTGCCATTGGTTGGTAATTGGTGCCTGCTGGCATATA
>JAXINT010000029.1:0-4764 GCA_034190605.1 Asbonarchaeaceae archaeon (SeqCode)
ACAAGCTAGTGGAAAGGATAGATGATAAGGAGAAGGTCATATTTACTGCTGCAGGTACTTCATACCATGCCGCGCTTCTGGGTGTGTATTATCTGCAGAAAGCAGGAATTGAGGCTCAGGCATTGATAGCTTCCGAGTTCAAGAACTACGAGAGGGTTGACGAGGACACACTTGTGATTGCTGTCTCCCAGTCAGGAGAGACAATGGATGTGATGGAGGCTATAGAGTATTCAAGAAGTCTTGGAGGAGACATAGCCTCTATAGTAAATGTGCCTTATTCCTCGATACAGCGAGAGTCAGATATCTCTCTTGAGATACATGCGGGCCAGGAGATATGTGTTGCTGCTACTAAGACCTTCACCAACCAGGTCCTGACGATGCTGCACATAGCAGATAGACTAGGCCTGGATCTAGATCTTGAAAGCATAAGCAGCAAGGTAAGCCAGGTTATAAAAGACAATGAACCTCTGGTGGAGGAAATGGCGGACGAACTTGTTAGAAAGGACGATATATATGTTCTGGGGAGAGGATCAACCTATCCTATAGCTCGTGAGATAGCTCTGAAACTAAAAGAAATACCTTACATCCACGCTGAAGGCATGATGGGTGGAGAGCTCAAGCACGGTACTCTGGCGCTAATAGAGGAGGGAACACCTGTTATCTCCCTTATACCGGAAGAGGACGACGATATACTTTCCAACGTGGAGGAAGTTGAGACCAGGGGAGCAAGGTCCATACGCATATCCCCGTACTACGGCGAGTTCGATATACCTATAAATGGAGCGGGATTCCCTATTTATTCGGCTACTATTGGTTTCCTTCTCTCCTATTACATCGCAAAAGAGCGCAATTTGCCAATAGACCGTCCTCGGAACCTTGCCAAGACAATTACGGTTAAATAGATGTTTATAACCTATATAAAGTTTTAAAATCTCTATCCGCATATATGCTGGAATTTTGTCACTTCTGCTAGCTGATAGCTATTTTTTGCTGGTTCCAGGTTTAAAGACAGTGTTTTCTAGCAGAAGTAGCGGAAACGTCACCCCTCGCCTTTTAAACGGCATTAACAAATTTAATTGTATGGAAGAGACTGAAATAGCTTTCAAGGCTTATGTTAAGAAAGCTAGTTCTGGAGGAACAGGATTTATAGCTATTCCTGATTATCTAAGCACCGATTTTGATGTAGGTGACTCGGTTAGGGTGGTGATAGAGTACGGAGGCGGTGTGGAGTATTATACTAATCTTAGAGAATGGCGTGGCAGAGGAGTGTATGTTCCTAAGGATATCGCTAACCGGCATCAGATGTGTCAGAATACTTATAAGGTACGGATACATCTGGTAGAGGGCTTCCATGCAAAGGTCGGGGGTGATGGCAGAGTATATTTACCGAATAAGAAAGCTGCTCAACTGGATCTACGGTACAAGATAGTCAAGGTAGAAAGCGAGATAGAGGGAGAGACAGAAACGGTGTACAAGCCTGTCACTTTTAGAGATAGAGGCAACACGGAGGAGTATAAGATCGCCTTTAACTGCGAATACGCTGGAAAGGAGGGGTTATTTCGGATAAAAGAGGTGTTTGAACCTTCTACAGAGAGGGAGGAACTTAATCAAGACATGCTTGACGTGCTAGAAAGCTTTGACTGGATAGTGTGTGGCGATACTGTAAGGGTGTTTGACGGGAATAAGGCGTCTGTTGCGATGGCTAAAGATCTTGATCTGGAGGATTTGAGTTATTATTTAGGGGCGTATTTTGCTGATGGAACGAAGAGAGGTAATTCTTGGGGTATTGTAGCTTCTACCTTTGCCCAGGCTAGGTTCTACAAGAGTTGCCACTTTAATATTTTTAGGGACATTGATATCAATACTGACTTGACCTATACTTTTCATCCTTCTACACGGATCGATAAAGAAGCTCTTAAAGAGAAATGGAAGGACGAAGCTGGAGTAGAGGTTAGATCGGTGCAGGAGATAGAGACAGAAACTGAGGGCGCAAGAAACAGGAACAAGCATGGGGCACTTTACTTTAGAGAGCATAAGGGGCTTGTAAGAGACATATATACTAGGATGCTTTCTGTTCTTGTAGAGAGAGTTGTGGAAGAGAGGAATGAGGATATGGCCTGGGATTTTATCTTGGGAGTTATGGAGGGAGATGGCGCCCCAGAAAGCTCCAGCAGAGGTTGTATACAAATTTCCACAAATTTCGAAGAGTTAGATATGCTTGTAAATATTTTTAAGGTTTTAGGACTCAAGCATGAAGGATATGAGGAAGAATCTAACAACTATTCCTTGAGAGTAGGCTCCTTGGAACTGATCTGCAATTTGAGTTATATTGGAGACAGGCTATTCAATCTGTATCCCAAGAGAAGGAGGCGAACCATAAAACGGTTACTTGACACTGGCGCAGCACGCTATATTTTAGGAAGGCAGCAAACAACTGCCGGGTGGGTTAAGGCACGTCTAAATGAGGAAGGAATTCTTGATAACGACTATAAGTTGACGAAAAAAGGTTTAAAGGTGCGAAAGACTCTGAAGGAGATGTGTGAGGAAAGGGGTAATGTTTCAAATACTGGCTAACTATCTGTGCACGATTCCAGGTTAATAATTACCTTATCTATACTTTACTCCCTCATATGCTCTATAAACAGTTCTGAGAGTTCTTTCACATCTTCTTCTAATTCACTGAAAGCCTTTCCTATCTGATTTATCTCGGAGTGGAAGTCCGTCTCCAGATCCTCTATGTTACCTCTTATCTTACTCAGCTCCCGGTTTACATCTTTCTGGACCTCCTCTCCCTTTCTAGAATTCTTCTTCACCTCGGATTTGAGTTGTTCTACAGTAGATTTGACCCCCCCAAATTGCTCCTTGAGACTCTCAACAGATCCTTCTTCCTTTTGATCCTCTAAAACTCTGATTCTTTCTTCCAGTTCTTCCAAAATGCCCAAGTCTTCTATAATATTTTCAATTGCGTCTGAATGGTCTCTAATTTCTTCATCAAGATCTAATATATCTCCCATTTCTTCTCTAAGATCTTCTTTGAACTCTTCGAACTGATCCTCTTTCACAAATTGTTTGGTATCTTTTCTGAGTTGGCTGAACTGTCCAATTATATCCTTCTTAAACTCTTCTACCTGTTGGGAGGTCTTTCCCACTTCTGACTTGAGATTTTCTATAACTGATTCGGAGCTCTTGAACTTGTCTTTTAGCTGTTCTATAGATTTCTCTAGCTTTTCTTTCTTCTCCGACTCTTTATCTATCTTTTCTTCCAGTTCTTTTACAGCACCCGTATCATCTATGATATCCTCAATGATGTCAGAATGATCCTTCAGACCCTCCTCCAGATCAACTTTATCCCAGAGTTTTTCCTCAATCTCCTTCTCAAACTCCTCAAGCTTGCTCTGATCAACAGCTTTATCCACCTTTACCTGCATATCCTGAGTGGACTTCTCCAGATTCTTCATCTTTTCCTCAAGACTCTTCTGCCGGTTATTAATGCTCTCTATTTCGGAGAATCTGTCCTGCATCTCCATGAACATGTTCTTGGCCTGATTGGCATCCTTTTTAGTTCTCTGCTGAAGCTCTCTCGTGGTATCCAGAGTCTTCTCAGTCTCCTCCTTGGTCTTCTTTATATTCTCTATACCCTCAAACATGGATACTGTCTCCTTGAAATCAGAAACCCTGTTCTTTACCTGGTCTATCTTGTCCTCTAACTCCTTTATGGAATTCTGCATCCTCTTGCGCTCAGAATCCTTCTCATGCAGCTTCTCCTTTATCTCCCTAGGAGAAACCTTTTCCACGAGGTCTTTAGCCTCTTCTGCAGATCTCTTTATTTTGTTGACCGCCTTCTGATTATTACGAGCCATCTCCCTTACCTCACCTATCCTCTCTGACTCCCGGTCAAACTGCTCTGATCTAGAATCCTGCATCTCCTTGAGAGCGCGTATCTGGGCATTGTTACGGTTAACAGCTGCCTGCAATTTCTTCATCTCGTCCAACAGCTCTTTCTCTACTTCATCTTCTTCCTCTATATCAAGGTCTACCTCTTCTTCGTCCTCTTCGCTCTCTTTAGGTTGCCATGATTCATCACTGTCCTCTAGTTCCTCAACCTCGTCCTCAGTCTCTTCCAGAACATCGTCTATCCCTTCTTCTACTTCATCTTCTTCGTCATCTCCTAGAAAGGGTATGATTCCCATTCTTGTTACCTCTTTAGCTGTAGGGCGCATTACCTTGTAGGGGTAGGACCTACATGAAATCTTTGTATTGTCTTCTTTATAAACTCTTGGAGTTGTCTGTCGACCGGGAGTCTTGGTCTGTTTTAGCGTCTTCTATATTACCCTTCACTTCTTTCAGGTATATCTCTACCAGGTCGAACATTCCCTTTCTGAGGTTTTTCTTGGCGAGTGAGAGAGTGGATCTTGCATAGAAGGTGTCCTCGCCTTTCTCTTCTAATCTGTCCAGCTCTTTTTCGATCTTGTCTATTTCCTTGTTGTATTCTTCGTATTTGTCGAGTTCTTTGTTTGTTAGTCTGTGTGGTGAGTGTTTTAGTGGTCTGAAGTTGATGAAGTATGGGTCTCCTTTGTTGTATTCTGCGTTTTGTATCATTCCTGTGCCTACGTTTTCTTTGACTATTTTTCTGACTGTTTTTATGCCGTATTTGGTTTTGTAGAATTCTAGGTCGCCTCTGTATCGTGTTCTCATTTGTATTTTTGTTCCTATGTTGGATCTGATTTGGCCTGGGAAGTCTGAGATTACTTGGCTGATCATGAG
>JAXINT010000182.1:0-4742 GCA_034190605.1 Asbonarchaeaceae archaeon (SeqCode)
GGATCAGGTTGTGCGCAAAAGGAGAGGGAACAGTGTTCTCTCGCGCTATATATTCTATATCTCCGTTTCTAAGGCCTTCTACAACTTCTTTCGCGTGCTTTACGTCCATGGCGTCCTCCATGATCTCCCGGAAAGTCTCCTTGATTATCGGGAACTCAGGATCAATCTTCTCACAGGCAGCTAGCAGGAAGTGGCTCTTCATCTGCTGCTTGCCAACAGATTTCGTGTTGCCCTTGTAGTTCCGGATTATCATGAAGGCCCGGGCTGCTACATGTCTAAACCTGCGCTTCATTAGTTCCGTGTTTCTAACAGCGCGCTTGAGTACCTCTCTTATGTCGGATTCGAGGACGCGGTCAAACATCTTGTCCACGTCAAAAGGCCTTCTAGGACACTTCAGGACAAATCCGTGGTCGTCAACAACGATCCCTACATTGCTGCCAACAAGCTTGGATAAAATCCGGGCAAAGATCCTGCAGAGCGCGTCGTTCACCTTCCTTCCATAGATAGAGTGGAACACCAGGTTCAGCTTGTTCTCCTCATCAACCGTTCTCTCAACAAAGATCTTCTTATCCGTAGGTACAAAACCCATGTAATCGTACTGTTCTCGAATGTAGCTGAAGATGGAGTTTGCGGTGTTGTCGTCAAGATAGTAGTTACCATGCATCCAGTCCACGACCTCTTCCCTGTCATATCCCATCTCTATCTGGTCTGCAACCCTGCCCCTGAACTTTCCAATGTTTCTTCCAAGGTCATAGGAAAGAGGAAGCATCTCAGAGAACCAGGAAGGAACTGTAGGGCTTTTCTCGGGCACGGAGTCTACATAGACCTTCATTCCTTTGGCGTACTGGAACATGTAGGTATTGCCTCCCAGGACAAACACATCTCCCTTTGTCAGTCGGTCAAGGAATCCCTCATCAAGACTTCCTATGAACTTCTTGTTGTTCCTTGTAAACACCTGATAGGAGCTCTCATCAGGTATCGTTCCTATGTTTGTCATGTAGATCACTCTTGTCATCTTTCCACGGCTGGAGAAAATCCTCCTTCCTTCCTCGTCCGTATCAGTCCATATCTTTCCATACACATGCTGGTCCTCTAGAGATGCGTATTCGCCTGCGAGATAGCTCATTGTATCCTCGAATTCCTCTCTATCAAGACCTCTGAAGTTGTAGGACCGTCTTATAAGTTTGAAAGCCTCGTCAACACCCCACTTCCGGTTGCAGGCCATGCCCACAATCTGCTGCGCCATGACATCCAGAGAGTTCTCCGGCATTCTAACCCTGTCCAGGTTGTCCTCCTTTGCATCTTTTAGGAGCACAGAGCATTCCAGGGCGTCATCCCTATCCATGACAACCATCCTGCCCTTAGCCGTTTCGTGGAGCTTGTGTCCTGACCTACCGATCCTCTGAACTCCTCTTGCAACACCCTTGGGAGAACCAAGCTGCACAACCAGGTCTATATACCCTATGTCTATCCCTAGTTCAAGAGATGTAGAGGTGACAGCCACTTCAAGGTCTCCCTGTTTTAGAGATTCCTCCACATCTATCCTCTCTTCCCTTGACATTGATGAATGGTGAGCTCCTATGTTGTCCTCGTAGTAGTCTGGAAAACGCTCCTTCAATGTCTTGACCACTCTCTCAGTAGCAGCTCTTGTATTAGTGAATATCAAAGTAGAGCGATGATCCTTCACCAGTTCATGTATCTCCGTGTAAGTCCTGGCCCGAGTCTCATCAGGCGCGGTATATATCAGGTCTTCTACAGGAGTTATGACCTGGAGATCCATCTGCTTGGACGCCGCCACATCCACTATATTGCAGCCCCGAGTCCGGAGGCCTTCTTCAGCATGTTCAAAGCCTACAAGATACTTTGCTATCTCTTTTATAGGAGCCTGGGTTGCAGACAGGCCTATCCTGGTAAACTCCTCATTTGCCATCTCCTGAAGCCTTTCCAGAGAAATAGAGAGATGCACTCCTCGCTTGTTGTCGCAGAGGCTGTGGATCTCATCGGTTATAACGTACTTAACATCCTTGAGCTTCTCCCTGAACTTCGGAGCGTCAAGGATTATCCCAAGAGTCTCAGGAGTTGTTATAAGGATGTGAGGTGGCTTCCTAAGCATCTTGGATCGCTCTGACTGCGGGGTGTCACCAGTCCTTACAGCGCTCCTCACCTCAGGCATCTCGACTCCCATCTCCTCCGCCTTCTCCCTTATTCCCTCCAGCGGCTCCTCCAGGTTTCTATGTATGTCGTTGTTAAGTGCGCGTAGAGGAGAGACATATAGGACATACACCTTGTCGTCCAGTTCTCCCTTGTCTCCCATAAGGAAGAGCTCGTTTAAAGCGGATAGGAAGCTGCTAAGGGTCTTGCCGCTGCCAGTAGGAGCGCAGATAAGGCTGTTCTCGTCTCTGTGTATAAGGTCAAAGGAGTACTTCTGTGGAGGTGTCAGCTGGTCAAACTGCTCGTTGAACCACTCCTTTACATAGGGTTCAAAATCCTCGGGCAGATCTTCTAGAGCTTCTTCCCGGTCTACAAAGCTTATATCGGGCATGGCAGACCTTCAAATTAGGCCAGCAAACCTTTTTAAAGGAAGGGATTTCAGGGATAGAAAGAGATGGAAACAAGCTTCTTTGCCAGGGACACGGCAGAGGTTGCAGAGGATCTTCTTGGATGTAGACTGGTGAAAGAGACAGGAGCAGAAACACTGAGAGGTAGGATAGTGGAGGCCGAGGCTTATTACGGAGACCATGTAGAGGATCCTGCTTCTCACGCACAAGGAGGAGTTACTGACCGTAACAAGGTTATGTTTGAAAAGCCTGGCAGGGCCTATGTATACATCTGCTACGGAATACACACCATGTTCAACATTACGACAGAGGAAGAGGGAAGAGCAGGCGCAGTTCTGATAAGAGCTTTAGAGCCTTTAGAAGGCCTGGATAGAATGAGAGAGGTCAGAGGAAATTTTGAAAAAAGCGAGCTTTGTAATGGGCCTGGCAAGCTGTGTCAGGCGTTTCAGATAGAAAAGGCGCACAACAGGGAGGAGATTACAGAGGGATCTCTCAGGGTGGAAGAGGGAGATGAGCCGGAGTCAGTGGTCTCTAGCTCCAGGATAGGTATCAGTCAGGGCGAGGATCTGGAGCTGAGGTTCCATGTTGAGGGGAGCAGGTTTGTTTCGGAGAGATAATGGAAACTGCTCAAGGGCTGCCTTTTTAAAACTTCGTTCTCAACAACAGTCTGGAAGTGATTGATATGGTTGGAAAAATAGAGATAGAAGTAGAAGACGACGGGCAGATGTCCACAAACTCGAGCTTTGACCTGGCAACTACAGCTGTAGTGCTGGAGAAAGTAAAGCAGCAGCTAGTAGGACGTGCTCAGATCCAGCTGGAAGGTGAAGGCCAGGACAGCTCTGAGGAAGAGGAAGACGAAGAGTAAACAGCAGATACCGGTCTGTAGGATATAGGAGACAAAGAACTTACAGACCTGCAGTTCTCAAAAGTCCATGCCTGCAACTTAAATAAACTGAGAAGCATTGGTAGGGAACAGTCAGATGTTTATACAAGACTCGGTCCACGGATACATAGAGCTCAAAGACCTGGAGGAAGACCTCATATCTACAGAAGAGTTTCAGAGGCTGAGGAGAGTAAGGCAGCTAGGATTTACGTCTCTTGTATATCCCTCCACGACCCATACCAGGTTCGAACATTCTCTGGGAGCCATGTATCTTATAAAAAGGTTCTCAAAGCATCTAGGAGTCTCCGGAGATGATAGAAAACACCTCAGAGCAGCTGCTCTTCTTCATGACCTGGGACACGGCCCGCACTCACACACGAGCGAAGAGGTCATGGACTCTCACGGATACAGCCATGAGGAGTTCTCCTGCAAGAAGGTGAAGAACAGTCAGGTAAGAGAAGTTCTGGAGAGACACGGCCTAGATCCTGAAAAAGTTGTGGAGCTGATAAAGGGAAAGACTGAGTTTGGACAGATTGTTGCCGGAGACATAGATGTGGACAGGATGGACTACCTGATGCGGGACAGCTACTATTCAGGAGTGGCTCACGGAACCATAGACGAAGATACGATAATAAGAGCTTCAAAACTTAGGGAGGAAGAAGTTGTTTTCAGGTCAAAGTTCAAGCAGTCCATTGAAGGACTTCTGACAGCAAGGCATTTCATGATACCTACGCTGTACGAGCACAACGCAGTTGTTAGAGCAGAGAAGATGATGGAACGGGCGATAGAGACTCTAGTAGGTTCAGGAGAGATATCAGTGGAGGACCTTGCAGAGATGGATGACGTGGACATGAGGTCCACGCTGAGAAACACCGGAAACGAGAGAGCATCATACCTGAATAAGAAGCTGGACAGCAGAGACATATTCAAGACAGCGCTGAGCTGGGACAAGAGCAGGATAGGTAAGGAGGGTCTAAAACAGCTATCATCCAATATAGGTAGCGAGACAGATCTTGAGAGGAAGATAGCGGAAGAAGCCGGTGTTGAAGAGAAAGACGTGCTGGTGGACAGCCCTCACATACCTAGGAAGAAGGACATAAAGATAAAGATGTTGAAGAACGGAGATATTGTAAAGCTGGGAGAAATATCTCCTCTTACACGCGCCATACATGAGTCCAAATGGGAACAGGTGGCGGTAGAGGTCTATTCTCCCGAGGAGAAACTTAGTGAAGTGGAGGAGGCTGCAAAAAGCGTGCTCCGGGAACAAAAGGATATACTTAAAAACTTCCTGTAAGAATCCT
>JAXINT010000165.1:0-4710 GCA_034190605.1 Asbonarchaeaceae archaeon (SeqCode)
AGAGCACGACTGGCGGCTCGGGCTCTCACCCCCGCTACTGATTATCGGCACGTCGGGACGTTACCCCGGCGTCGACCTAATCAGCCGCAGTCCCATCCTGTGGCGCCGGAGCGTTTCAGGAACGGACCATTCCAGGAACCGTTCCGTATGCGGTATTGGCCTCAGTTTCCCGAGGTTATCCCGCTCCACAGGGCAGGTTGACTACGTGTTACTCAGCTTTCCGCCCCGGGTCTAACCCGGACGACTAGCATGGCTTAATCGGATTCCAATAGCAGTGGCCTCCGGCAGGATCAACCGGAATTACAGTCCCAGAAGGACTGTCGTACGTCAGCAAGGCGATTGCTAAACGCACTGAAAATGAGAAAAGTAGGAATTGCCGGAGCCTGACAAGGTATCACCACGCTCTTCCTGCATCACACCTTGTTAGGCGCTCATCAATTATGGTCCACTGGAGGTTTCTCCAAAGTGGACTGCATCCTAATCTGTTTAAGGCAA
Organism: Asbonarchaeaceae archaeon (SeqCode); assembly: GCA_034190605.1. Classification (GTDB taxonomy): domain Archaea; phylum Nanohalarchaeota; class Nanosalinia; order Nanosalinales; family Nanoanaerosalinaceae; genus JAXINT01. The sequence continues at coordinate 496 of JAXINT010000165.1, forward strand.
GCTTTTAAATACCTGATGGAACTCCATCAGGCAATCGTCTCAAACCTTCTCTGGCAGGTATCAGAAAACCGGAATCATCCCTGCCATATACCTTAACAGCAAGCAATAGGTTTTGGGGCAAAGGTTAAATAGGTGGTGGCGTATGGAGGATAGATAACATTGTTATATTATCCTCTAATCTTCTCAAAAACTTCCTCTTCCGCCAGGTCTGTCTTGATCTTCTTCCTCCTTGACCTGTGGCCGGAGATTATCGCAACCTCGGAACCCAGGATTTCGGAAAGCCTTACCTTCAGCTCGGTGTTGGCGCGGCCCTGTCGCGCCTCGGACTCTAAAGAGATCTTCGGATAGTCGCCGGAGAGGTCTATATCGAACTCTTCTGCTCCCGTCTCAGCTTTTACATAGAATTCAGAAACCAGTATCACCTCTCAACTCTTGTTCTCGCCGCAGGCGAGCGACCCCCGAAAGGGGGTCCGTATTGCCAACCTGCTACGGCAGTTGATTTGGCCCACCTGTAACACAGAGAGGTAATCGAAAAGACCGGTTAAGGTTTTCTACCTTCTGCTGACCGTGGACGGGCGCAATATCTGCCTCCCTTAAAGTATCGGATAGAAAAGTTTAAATAAGCAAGAGAAGTTATAGAGCGCTCTCCAGGGGTTCAAAGTGAAGCCTCCGCGTCTTTCCAACAGTTGGTTCAAGGTCAAGAAACTCTCTTACACGGTTGACAAAACGCAAAAGTTCCTCTCTTGTAAATTCAACCCAGTAGTAGAACTGCTGTCTGTATAGCAAGTTGAACCATATGCGCCTGAATACCGAGTCCATCAAGCTGTCCTCCTTTCCAGGCATGTCAACCTCCAGCTTTGCGGTTATATCCAGCTGCATAGTGCCAAAATAGCCGTCATCAGTCGATTTTATAGGGGTTCTAGGGAAGTAGTTTATGAAGTACACGACTCTGGTGTTGGATCCGATATCTTGTATCTTTCTTATCCCTCTCGTGCTAACCTCATTTGTGGCGTATATTTCCGTCTCGAACTTGTTGTTGTCCATGTTCTGCATGTAGAACACTTCCTGAACGTCATCAAAGTTAAAGTCCTGCTCCAGTATCTTCTTCATCTTCTTGTAGAGGTCAACTATGCCATCAGTCTGATACCAGTCCTCCACGCTTGCAACTTCACGCGTAACAGTTATTGTCATCTTTCTAATCCTCTCTAAAGTCCGGTTCAACCCATTCTCTCTTGCTCCTGCCTATGGCAGGCATGGATCCTTCAAGTTTGCGTATCCTGGATATAACCTCGGTAGCAAGTTCCTCAGCCTCCTCTTTATATTTTTCCCACTCCTTTTTAAAGAAGAATTTCGAAAGGAACATCCTTATAGGCTTGTATAGCGGGCTATGCTCGTACCACGACTTGGGCTCAAAGAACTCCCATCTAGGATACGTTTCGTGAATCACATAAGCTGATACAATAAATCTGCCCTTGTAAAGATCTTCAGACGTCCTTCGGCCCTTGAAAGGCAGCTTTACCCTGGCTTTCACCTTTATCCTTATCTTTGTGAACGGATCCTTCCATTTATAGGCGCTTATAGACTGCTTGAAAGGTAGATATTCCCAGTGTTCGGATCTGTCCTCAACTATCCGGTCAAAGTCCAGGTCCTCAAGAACTTTCTGGATGCCTCTATAATACTGCATCATGTTGTCCAGGCCTTCGCCATAGACGAAGTCCTCCCTCTCAGTAACCTTGAACTCTTCACCCATTTAATGAACACCTCTAAACCCTTGTCTCCATGGACTGGAAGTATCCTCTTATCTCGGAATGCACATCTATCATTATCTCCTCCGCCTCGTCCTTCCACTTTCCTCGAGCCCAGCCATAGACTAGCTTGTCCCATATGCTTCTAAGAGCAAAATAGAGGGCTGAGCGCTGGAACGGTGTCTGCTCAGGATACCTTGTAACTACTTCCACCTTTGAATCAATAGTGGCTTGAGCTCTCTTCGAATCTGGAGATTCTTGTTCCAGAGAAAGCATTATAGTTATCTCAACCGTCGTATAATCATCCATCTCCCTGTAAAGGTTTATCTTGGATACAACCAGTCCCTTCTCAATGTTGTGTCGGAACTTCTCCTCCTCAACCCTGTGGAAGAAGAATCGGCTCTCCAGTATGTTCTTCAGCTCCGAGTATGCCTGCTCCCAGTCAGGCACATCAACAGTGGAGGTCTTGCTAGCAACCTCTTCTTCAATATACATACTGTAGGATTGGCGCCCTATATTGAAATAAGTTAGTATCCCTGCTCTGCCAACTGAGGTTTCACATCTATAGATCGATATGTTTTAAAGGCTGAGCTGATAATGAAGTAACATGACAGGAGAACCTGAGTTCACGTTCAGAGGAACGGATGAAACTCCTGAATGTAAGTGCGGTGAAGAAATGGAGTTTGAAGAGACGCGGGAGGACAGACTTGAAGAGGTTGACGTGTACATCTGCAGGAACTGTGGTAAATGTATAGAGGACAAGTGGAGCTTCTAAAAAGGTTATAAGAGATTTCGGCAACACAGCTCAATCTACAGATCTGTTATCCCTGAAGAAGCCTTTTCCTCTAACAGGTCGAGATATCCTGGCCACGCCCTCATTATATTTGTCTTGGTCACTATACCCACGACCTGGTCTCCTCTTAGGATCGGGACTCTAGAGATATTGTTCTCAAGCATTGCTGTAGCGATATCAGATACAGAATCATGCTCGGAAGCTGTTATAAGGTCATCAGTCATTATGTCCGATACAGATGTATCTGAAACATCATTTCCCTCCGCAACAACCTTGTATGCTATGTCCTTACCGACAACAACTCCCAGAGCCTCTCCTCCTTCAGTAACTATTAGGCTCCTTATGTTGTTCTCTCTCATCTTCCGCGCAGCCTCTTTTACAGAAGAGTCACTATCAATTCCTATAACTCCCTCGGTCATTATGTCCTTTGCCTCTGGCCTTGACATGTCAGTAACCTCCAACAACTGATTTTGTCTAAGGGTTGATAAGCTTTTTCCCCAGATCCAAGAAAGTCAATATATGTGAATGCAACTTCACATCAAGAGAAAAATTCAGATAGAGGGGAAAATAGGGTATAAGAGTATCAGTACTTGGTACATGTGAATGAACTTAGCGACATACACCTCTTCACGGACCCCTTGGTTTCGAGTGGAAAAAAGAGGGATGAGATATGAAACACGGCCAACCCCTTCATTTCAAGTACAGATGTTATTTAACAGTAAAAACGTTACATGAAAGAACGGGGCTCTGACTCCAGGGTTTAGTTCAGAATGTTATTGCACAAGGAAAACATCCGGACCTGACCAATTATTTAAAAACCTGAAAGCAACTTCACGCAGATAAAACAAAAGTTTTAGCCGGTCTAAAAGAGAATATAGGAATAAAATCAGCCTGATGTAAACTGTCCAAGATCCGACTGCCTTGCAGCCTTACCGAAGAGCGACTGTATGCTCTTCTTAACTATCTCAAGGTGCTGCTTCCTGTATGTAGATATGTTGAAGTTCTCCGCGATCTCCTCCGAAGGAATCAGGTATTTTCTTATCGTTCCCTCGGACACAGTAAGTAGGAGATCTCCTCCACAGCTACCGCATTCTCCGTGTAAAGGCGCTCTCCTGTACTTCCTGTTACAATCCACACAGCGGAGCTCCTGCCGAGAGAAAGCACGGAGATTTCCTATTATGTCGCTCATGAAGTGTTTCTTGAGCAGAAGCTCCGCCACATCGTCTTCATCCACAGCTTTTATCATGCTTCCTAGGCCGAGCTGTGTCTTCACCTTGTCAGACATCTCTCCAAGAGTAACGTAATTAGACTGTATGGGTCCGTTCTCTATAGAAGAGGTCTCATGAGTGTATCCTGACCTGAAAGGATCGTCTTCCTCTATGGCATCTTCAGCAACATCGACCTCAACCTCTCCTGGAGAGAGGAACTGCTGTGTAGCTCGGTAGAACTCCGGAGAGTATCTGTCCTGAACATCAACATTCCAGGACTCGTCATCCACCTCATCAGGCTTCAACACAGTAGAAAGAATCAGAGGCGCATCCATGGTTCTTGATCCGCGTTTATTGGGGAGGAACTGCCTTGAAAAATTTAGAAGTGCGTCCATTAGGAGTATTAAGGAGTCTTCATCTCCATCCGCATTCCTCCTCTTCGCTGCGTGCCAGTAAGGATGTGAATAAG
>JAXINT010000079.1:0-2619 GCA_034190605.1 Asbonarchaeaceae archaeon (SeqCode)
AAAATTCTTCTGCGTTGAACTGACTACTCAGATTTTGGTAGAACTCATCGCTTTTAGGAGCTCCTCTCTGTTGCATAGCTATATTGAACAAAAGTTGAGCGTTTTTAGGAGTTGAATCTTCGATTTCGTAGATGGTGCGGTACAGGTGTTCTGCTCTTTCTCTGTGTCTTTCTGCTAACTTGTTGTCCACTATTTTCTCGGCTATCAAATCTAGTTTGTCTTGGTGTATCTTGGCTTCTCCCATAAGTCTGGTTGTTTGTTCTATCTCCTTAAATGAATTATTCCTTGAAGGGAGGGCATCTCATGCATGACCGTAGCAATAGCAACTGCAGGATACAATATTTTAAGTAGAAAGTCGTTCACAGACCTCTAAAACAGGCTTTTGATCTTCTCAAGAGGGACAGAATCAAACGAAACGAGATCACCTTTCTCTGTATACAGAATCTCCATAGATATCTCCTTATCTTCAAATCTCTCTATACCTGCCAAGGCATGGTAGTAGACGCTCAGCTGCTTCCGGTACTCCTCCTCTAATGCGCGGTCTCGGTCGGTCTTGAAGTCGACGATCTGGACCTTGTCCTCGGTTATGTGGAGGAGGTCTATGGTTCCGGACAGGGTGAAACGGCGCTGAGGTGTTTGGAGTGGTAGGAGGACAGAGACCTCAGACCGCTTCTCTCCTTCCAGATTGTCTATGAACCTCTTTACATTCCTCTCATCCCTGCTTTCCGGCGTGCAGGGTCTGCCCTTGATGTAGTTCTCCGCAAACAGGTGGACCTTGGTTCCAAATTCAAGGCCTCTACCTTCAGAAGACTTCGTATCTCTGTCTTCTGTGTCCATTATTGAGTGGACCGCAAGCTTCAGAGGCGCTCTCGTCCGTGGCCCGGGTGCATGGAGCACATTCCTGTCTATGTCCTTCTCCGGCTCCTCCTCGATCTCAGTGTCCTCTACCTCGAGTTCCTCCAGACCTATCTTGTAGAACGGGCTCTCTTTTCCTTGGGTCGCGGTTATGTAGAGGTAGTTCTCCGCGCGGGTCATCGCCACATAGAACAGCCTCCTCTCCTCGTCATAGCCCCGGTTCTCGACGCAGTATGTGAGGATGGAGTTGGTCCAGTTGTGGTAGGAATAGGGGAAAGGCTCATCCCTGTAGACCTGCTTCTGCCTGATACCTACCGGGTCGCGGTACGCTATCTTCGAGGAGTTGCCCTGTCTGGAAGGGAACCTATGATCGTTGACATCCGAGACAAAGACTACAGGGTATTCGAGACCCTTGGCGGAGTGGATGGTCTGGACCGTGGCCATGTCCCGGTCAGTGCTGTTGTCGACCTCGTAGGTCTCACCCTCCTCGATGTTGTCCTCCATAAAGCTGATAAGCTCACCCATGTTCATGTAAGAGGTCTCAAGCACCGACTGCAGTACCTGTATCACCTTGTCCGAGAAACCGTTCGAGATACCATAACGGTTGAAAACCCTCCTCGCAACAGCTGCGATGTTCTCCTCTCCGTCAAGCTCCTCCCTGAACCTCAGCATGTCCTCGGGATAGCCCTCCTTTTCAAGCATCTTCTGGACCTCGTCCAAGGTGTAGTCCGCTCTCTCCAAGACCACGCTCCAGCCCTTCCTCGAATGCTCCCAGTTCAAAATCCGGAGCCAGGCCAGCAAGAGGATTGCAGGCTGGGTCTGGAACAGCCTTACACCTCCCTCATACGCCACAGGTATCTTTTTATCTCTGGCCAACTTCTGCAGCTCCAATGCAAAACTCTGAGTACGCGTCAAAACAGCAATATCGGAATACCCGATCTCGCGGGTAGAGCCCTCCCTCCTGGATTCCTCATCCTCTACCTGGTACTTAGGATTATCCACCAGCTCCTGCATCTTAGAAAGCACGGCTTCCGCCTCCTCTTCCGCGGAGAACTTCCCGACCTCGCCCGGAAAGTCGTTGTTAGATTTGAGGGAAACTATCATGTCTTTAACTTCTTTTCTGTCCAGGCTCTCATCGTTCTCAGGCTTGTCCGTACCCGGCATCACCAGGCTGTTCTCCGCCTTATCCAGTATCTCTTGAGTGGAACGGTAGTTCTCCACGAACTCGATATCCGTTATTTTTCCGGGATCGATTTTGTAGTCTATCCTCTCCACATCGCTGTTAAGATCCTCTTTAAACCTGCCCAGCCTGTCCCCGAACTCCAAGATGTTGTCCACGGAAGTGTACTGGAAGCTGTATATGCTCTGCTTCCAGTCACCAACCACGGCCATGTTCCCGCCTTTGCAGAGCAGCATACCGATCTTCAGCTGGATCTCGTTGGTGTCCTGGAACTCATCGATCATCACATAGTCAAACGAAAGCCTCTCTCTCAACTCGTGGTTCTCACATAACAGGGCGAACGCAAACATCAAAACGAACGAGAAGTTCAGGTAGTTCCTGCCCAGGCAGTACTCCACATATCCAAGATACACATCGTGCACGAAGTCTATCAGCTCCTCCCTGTCCTCGTGGAAAGCCTCCTCAGCATACTCCCTGGCTATCTGCTTCCCATCCCTCAGCTCCTTCCTGTCAGGAGCCTCTTCTGGAAGGTTAAGCTTTCTCATTTTTCCGTAGGCCTTGCTGCTCAGCCTGGAATGCTTCTT
>JAXINT010000079.1:2629-4709 GCA_034190605.1 Asbonarchaeaceae archaeon (SeqCode)
CCTCTCTTGCCCTCCTCGGGGACGTTCATCTCACCGAACCTATCCATGAACTCCTCGAAGTCACCTCTCAAGTGGCTCTCCGAGTTACGATACCAGCCACCCTTCTCGGGAAAGATACCCTTTGAGGCCAGGGACTTTATCATCCCGAGCAGTTCCTCCTCGTCGGACACAAGCCTGTAGAAACGCTGGTACTCCGGATACCTTTCCTTGAAGCCTCCGTAGAAACGGCCGAACTCCTGCCTCTCCCTGACCTTGTTCTCCACGATCTTGAAGCTGGAGGAGATCCTCTCATCAATCCCCAAAAACTTGGGAGACTCAAACCCGTGCTCGGTCACAAGCTTCTTGCAGTACGCATGGAAGGTAGATATAGGTGCATCGTGCAGCCTCACGCTCTCCGTGCTACACCTCCCAATGATCCTCTCCTTCATATTCTCAGCAGCATTTCTTGTAAACGTTATCAACAGGATATCTTGGGGATCAACCCCTTCCTCGTCCAGCAGGTGTGCATACCTGTGCGTTATCGCCAGGGTCTTGCCCGTACCTGCACCTGCATCCACCAGGTAGAAGCCCTCCACGTTCTGGATGAACTCCCTCTGCTTCTCATTAGGTTCTACTTCTTCAGTCATTTATTATCAAATCCTTGTGGCTGAGGTTCCGGGCTGTCAGGTCCGCCTTCCCGACCGGGAAGCCTTCTCTTACATAGTTTTGGTTGAACTTCTGCTCCTGCTCCTGCAGGAACTCCTCGAACCGGTCCACATCCCCCTTGAAGTAGTTCTGGTTCCGCAGCTTGTGGACGTAGTTCAAGATCCGGTCCGCACCTTTCTCAAGCTGGTTCTCGGTTATGTCCTTACCCCTGCCAACCTCTAAACTCTGCCTGAAGTGGTTCTCCAGGTCTTCTAAATGTTCCTCCTTTAGATCTTCCTTGTCAAAGATCTCATCCCCGAACTCTATCTGTTTGAAGAATTCCCTGAAAAGCTGGTATCCCAGGGGTTCCAACGCCCTCTCCAGGGCGTTGGTCTGCTCGGATAGCCAGTCAAAAGTCTCCTCCCTTAACAAGTGTTGTTTAAACTTCCTCGGGTAGTAGCTGATCTCCGCAGTGGCGAAATGGTCCATAGGCCGGTCTCCGCACAGCTTGTCCCCGACCTTCTCAAACACATGGAGGAATATGAACTCCAGCCTCTCTCCGGGGTTGAGCTTCCTCTGGTGTGCAAGGTAGAGCAGTGCCTGGAACTCGGGTTCCTCACCCTCTTCAAGAATTTCCAGATTGGAACTGCCCACGATCTTCTTCTCGCTCTTCTTCCTCCCAGTCTTGAAGTCGAGGAGGTTCTCCGGAGAGATTATGAGGTCGACTGTTCCTTTCACAGCAAGCTCCGGATCCTTGAAGCTCATCTCCGTGAAGCTTGCGTCCATCTCTATGCCGAACCTGTCCGCGAAGAAGTTGCCCTTTTCCCCCTTCTCAAAGCCTTCATAGCCTTTATCTACTATCTCTGTGCTGTCTATATAGCTCATGATAGTCCTCAAACCGATCCTGAACTTGGTTCTCAGAGAGTCGAGCTGGAGGTCCTCTCTGAAGGGCTTGACCTCTTCCATTATCAGGTCCAGGAACTCCTCCATCCCTCTTTCCTTGACTTTCTCTGGCCCATTGGCGTAGAGCTCCGCGAAGTCGTGGAAGAGTGTTCCCCTCTTCTTGTAGAATGTGTCGACATCGTCTATCAGCCTGTTGAAGAAGTACATCCTAGGACACCAGTACAGCTTGTTCAGGCTTGACTGGCTCCACGCATCCCTCTGCCTGGGCTTCACGTCCAGGTCCTCTCTATCGAATGGCTGTTCCTCTACTTTCCTCTCCACGTGGAAATAGTCCGCTAGTTCTCGGTCCTGGTCGAACGCTTCGAAGCGTTTCCCGGTGATCTCATTGAAGTAGAAGCAGGGTGAGACCTCCCGGTTCATCTTCCGGTTCTGGACCATGAAGTGTCTCTGCTCCCCGTTCTGCAGCATCAGTTTGAACCTCTCCAGGTTCCTCTCCTCCTCTCTTTCCTCGTCTATCCATGGCCTGTCCGGTATCTCGTGGGTCCATGAGGCG
>JAXINT010000163.1:0-4536 GCA_034190605.1 Asbonarchaeaceae archaeon (SeqCode)
TACCTAAATTCCGAAAGGAACTGAGGAAGAGGTCTTCTCCAACGGTGAAGATAAAGTTATCAAGCATATAGGTGCATACAATGTCGAAGAAATCGAAAAATGGATCAGAACTGGGAAGATCGATGAATCCAGAATTCCGGGATAATCTGGAGAAGACATTCCAGAAGGAGAAGCAAGAGCTGGATAAGCTTGCAACCAAAGGCAAGTCTAGAGATAGGTGAAACGCTACCCCCTACTTCTTTAAATATCTTGAAGTGAACCTCCAACAGAGACAATGCTGGAACCAGACACAGTAATGGTGCGCTACGATGAGATCGGAGTAAAGAGCAAGCAGGTAAGGAGGAAGATGGAGGCTCTTCTTGAAAAGAACATAGAGAACCTATTGCAGGATAGAGAGATAGGTGGTGAAGTAAATAGAGCATGGTCCCGGCTTTTTATAGAAACTGAAGAACCTGATAGAGCTTCTAAAGCAGCCAAAGATGCTTTTGGAGTGGCCTCGGCAAGTCCAGCAGTAAAAGTGGCTCCAGAAAAGGGCGAGATTGTGGAGAGAGTCGTGGAACTGGCGCAAGAAAAGTACAACAAGGGCAGCTTTGCTGTCAGGGCTCGAAGAGCTGGAGACAAGGAAGCGCATGACTTTACCAGTCAGGAACTGGACAGAGATGTGGGTCAGGCTGTAGCAGATTCTATAGATAGTTTTAAGCCGGAAGTGGATCTGGACAGTCCAGACATTACTTTCTACATAGAATGCAGGCAGGACCAGGCATATCTGTTTACAGAGAAGATGGAGGGGCCGGGAGGTCTTCCGCTTGGGACGCAGAAAAAGCTGGCAGCGCTCATATCAGGAGGTTACGACTCTCCCGTGGCTGCCTGGGAGGTCATGAAGAGAGGTGCAGAAGTAGTTCCGGTCTATTTCGATCTTGGGAAGTATGGAGGCCCTGACCATAGAGCCAGGGTCACGGAGATAGTGGAGACGCTTCAGAGATATGCGCCGGAAAGAGACATGAGGATCAGACGGGTTCCAATCGGAGACCACATGGAGAAACTGATGGAGGAGACGGACAAGACAAGGATGCTCCACTACCGGAGGTTGATGTACAGGACAGCAGAGATTATAGCGGAGAAAGAAGGCTGTAGAGGACTAGTGACTGGAGAGTCTATAGGTCAGAAGTCCAGCCAGACAGTCTCAAACCTTGGCGTGGCTTCGGAAGTGGTGGATCTTCCAGTGCACAGGCCACTGCTTTCAATGGATAAAAAAGATATTGTAGAGAGGGCGAAGGAGATCGGAACCCATAAAGGCTCAAAGATTCCGGCAGGATGCGTGCAGATAGCGCCGGACTATCCGGAGACACATGCAGAACTGGAGGAAATAGAGGAAAAAGAGCCGGAAGGATTGTTTGAATGGGCGGAGAATGCCGCTGAAAATGTTGATATCCAGGAGGTATGAGAAAGAAACGACAGTTCCAAGCAGCGGACCGTCTGTCCGATGCACCTCACCGCATTCCTAGAAAAACACGCGAGATAGTGTCAGGCCAGGAGTCGGTTAGCTTTGCTAACCGGCTATTGCGTTCACTCAGCGTAACGAGTGCGCCGCACTGCGTTCTTAAAAAACCACGCGACCTAGTGCCAGACCACCAATCGGTTCGCCATGCGAACCGGTCATTGCGTGTCACAACAGTCTCACAGAGACTGTTGTTCGAACATCATTCCACAGGAATGATGTGACTCAGAGCGTAACCTGATGTGCCGCACTGCGTTCCCGCCAGGGAACGACAGTTCCAAGCATCGAACTGTTTGTGAGATGCGCCGGCCGGGCTTAGTTGTTTCTGTACGTTGCTTTCCATGGTTGTAACCTTGTATTCGTGTTTGTAGCAGGATATAAATAGTTTGTTGGTTTTGTGGGAGGTCATTGGAACTGTTGGGGTGGATCCCTTTGTTTTTGTGATGATTTGATAGGTTTATTTAACTCATATAGGGTTGTAGCATTGGTTATTGGCAGTGTGCCAATGTTTCCTTGAGAGGGGGAACTGATTTTCTACACTTTTTTTGTTAAGGGAGGTTTGTAGTAATTTTTGTTTTTTGGCTGTGTGTTTAGTTTTCTTTCCATTGTTGCCATTCTTGTGCTATTTTTTGCATGGCTTTTCCGTTTCTTCGTTCGTGGGCGGTGAAGTCGTTCATGCGGTGGGAGACGTAGGCGTGGTAGTCGGAGTAGAACTCTCTATCGTTTCCTTTGTTTGATTTTCTTTTCTTTCCTTCAGAGGAATTTCTTTCGCTGGAGTCTGTCTTGTTTTCTTTGGTGGTTTGTTGCATGTGTTGTGCTGCTACTTTGTAGACATGTGCTGGTTTTTCTTTGCTGTGCCTGGCTGCGGCTAGTGCGGCTTTTTTGGTTGCTTTCCGGATCTGTTTCCGTTTTGTAGTGTTGTTGGTTTTCTGGTAGTCGTTGAGGAGGGATTTGGCTGCTTCCTTTGCTCCTTGGAAGGAAGAGAAGTCGAATCGTTGTGCCAACTCTTTAGCGGTAAGGTGTTTTGAATCCTTTTTCTCGTTCTTCGCGTTTCGTTCGCTTGCCATGAACGAAACTACTATTCTGTCCTTTAACTCAAGTAGGGGAGAAAACCTCTAATCCTTCTAAATACTGCCTTTCGCCCTATTCTCTTCCACGGCTTATCGTTTCTTCCTTTACCATTTCCTTTCCGTTTCTTTTGATTGAAGCCCTTTGGCTTTCCTTTGAAAGAACCTGTTCCACTTCTTACGTTTGAATTCTTTTGTTTGAAAGGTAAGAGGATTAAAGAGGCGGGATTTTAAGGAAAAAGTTTGTCTGCAGGAGGCAACAGAGAAGCGCCCAATTCTTGGCCTTCCTTCTAGCTATCTTTTCTTCGCTTTCACTTTCTATCTACTTTCTTTGCGGAGTAGGAAAAGCCCTAGAAATACTAAACTGAAGAACCCGTTGAGGTAGGCTTTGTAGTTGAGTTCTATGCTTCTTTCCACCACTGCTGCTGTTCCTGTTGGTATGAAGCCTGTGGAGAGGAAGAGGAAGTGTATGATGAAGCCTGTTATGACTGCGGTGGCGAAGATGAGGAGCGACAGAAGTAGGGCGAACTTTTTACCGTAGTATTTCCGGTACGCGTCCATTATCGGTGGAACAATCAAGTCTGCGTAGATGTAGGAGAGGACGGAACCGAAGGGTAGGCCGTTGTTCCATAGTATTGCCGCGAAGGGGACGTTTCCTACGGAGCAGACGAAGGTGATGACGCCTATGATTGCGCCGAGTGCGGCGGTCCAGAGCACGAACACGGGGAGGCCGAACTGCTGCCCGGAAAACAAGGCGGTCCAGACAGAAGTTGGGACAAACGCGCCGATAATACCTGCAAGGATGAAACCAATCAGAATATCTTCATACAGCATTGTCCACTCCTTCCACTGGTGCTCCGCCAGTGACTGCCAGCCTTCGACCGTTGTGAGGTTCTCCCGCAGCGTTTTACCGCTGTGTTCTTCCGGCTCGAAGCTCTCCATACAGTTTTTACAGCAGAAGTAGTACCTTCTTCCCTCGTGTTCCAGTGTGTGCTCTGCTTCTTCTATGTCTACGTCCATGCCGCAGACCGGGTCTTCTGCGGTGTTCCTCTCTCTGTCGAGGACGTGCTGCCGTGCCTCTTCGATAACGCGGTCCGGGACCAGGTAGCGGAGCCCGAACCCCATCAAGGCAATGAGGATGATACCACCGATGAAATCTGCCACGACGAACTGCCAGCCGAGCAGGACCCACATCACTAGACCGATCTCGATGACGAGGTTGGTGGCTGCAAACATGAAAGCTCCGAGCGAGGCTGCAGCTGAACCACCCTTCTTGAAGATATTCTTGGCGGTTGCCACGGCTGAGAAGGAACAGGAGGACGACACAAACCCGAAGAACGATGCCAGCACCATTTCTTTTGGCCCGGACCCGCCCAAGTGCTCGGAGATACTGCTGATCGGGATCCACGCCTCCACCGCCCCCGCGATTGCGAATCCGAGGACGAGCGCCCACCATGTCTCCCAGGCCATGACGAGGGAGAGATTGGCCGCCTCTATTCCTGTTCCGACAAAGTAGGTGGTAGTTGGTTCAGTTGTGGTTAAGACGCCGGCAGCTACTGCTCCTAATGCAATAAGCCCTAGAATTACATACTCTCTCCTGTTCACGCGTTATCCCTCTTTCTCTGCTTAAAGCATCTACTGTTTTCCAAGCCAGTTCCAGATCCAGGCAAAGACCCAGCCAATCACGTAGCCGGCAACAAACGCTCCTACAATACCAACGAGCCCGGTTACTAGGTTGAATCCTGTAACTGTGTAAGGGCTTGTTACGAAGTGGATACTGTGCAGCCAGTCAAGGAATATTCCTTCGAATCCGAGTCCGACCGCGACAACCCAGAGTGTGTGGCAGGCTCCGAACAGTGTGCCGAGTGCCAGTCCTGCTTGGTTCTTTTTCATATCTGACATGATGAAACACAATATATCATATTTTGATGTATAGTTAAATACTTTGGGCAGGCTACTTTTCAGTATAGT
>JAXINT010000173.1:0-4383 GCA_034190605.1 Asbonarchaeaceae archaeon (SeqCode)
TTATCCTCCAATTTTTCCTCTTCTTCCGCTTCCTCGTGGAATTTGACATACAGGTTAAACATGTGCTCCATAGGGTTTTCCTCAAACTCCTCCATGCTACCGTACTTCTTGAATGCGTAGATAAGCTTTCCGTACTGGGTTCCCCAGTCCCCTATATAGTTCTCCGATACCACATTGTAGCCCACAAACCTTAGAATTCTCTGTAGTGCATCTCCAACAGCGTTGTTCCTGCCATGGCCTATGTGCATCGGTTTTGCAACGTTAGGTGCGGAGAACTCAACTATAGCCTTCCCCTCCCTCTGTTCCACACCCATTTTTTCCTTCTCCAGCTGACCTCTGATAATCTCTGCGTGCCTCTCTCGATCTAGATAGAAGTTGAGGTATCCAGGTCCTGCGACCTTGATCTTATCCACTATTTCCAGCGCTTCCAGCCTTTCAGCAAGATCTTCTGCAAGATCTCTTGGATTTTCCCCTCTCTTGCTGGCGATCTCCATGACCGGATATGCGTAGTCTCCGAACTCCTGATCCGGAACTTCTATATCTCTACTTCTTACCTCCACCCCTGCCTTCTCACTTATCCCTTCTGCAAGCTCTTGTTTTATGGTTCTCATCTTTATTCCTCACCGACTTCTATTTCCGAAAAATGCTCCGCTATCTTTATGTAATTGTCTACTGCGTCCTCCACCTTTTTAGTTTCAATGTATTCGTCCGGCCTGTGTATGGCTTTCTTCTCTCCAGGACCTAGAACAACAGTGTTTATCCCATTTTTACTGTAGAATATCGAGTCGTCCGAACCTGTTGCAGTGGTGAACTCTACTCCAGCCGCTTTCTTTGCCACAGTGCAGATCTCCTCGTCCTCAGGAGTTAATACTGGAGGGACTGGACGGCCTGTTGTCTCTATCTCCGCCAGATGTCCCGCCTTTTCCTCCACTAGCTCCATTACCTGATCATGCATTCCGGGAACTGTCCTTATGTCGCAGGTCATCCTACAGCTTGAAGGAAGCTTGTTTATAGAGCCTCCGCTCTCTATTGTCGTGGCTATGCTTATCGTCGGCTCTCCCAGCAGGGGATGTTGATAGTCTTTAAATTCGTTCTTAAGTTCTTTCAATTTTTCAACAACCTCTAACATCCTCAATGTGGCGTTATCTCCCTTGGAAGGTCTGCTGCCGTGCGCGCTTTCACCCTGAGTTGTAATTTCCAGAAACACAAGTCCTTTACATCCTATCTCTATGGCTTCCAGGCCTGTAGGCTCTGTAAGCACGCATGCCTGATTTGAATACTTTTCATTCAGCCCTTCTTCTATATAATAGTCCATGAAGGCCTCAGTACCTGATCCATCTATCTCCTCTTTCTTCACGAATGCGAAATACAGGTCTAGATCAAGTTCCCTGTCCTTGAGATCTTCTATAGCCTTTATAAGAGCTGCTATAGATCCTTTCACATCGCTTGCTCCCAGACCGTATATCCTCCCATCCTCAACAGTTGGGCTCCAGGGACTGTATTCCCATTTATCAGGATCGGCATCAACCGTGTCCATGTGTGCGTTGAAGTGCAGAGCCTTGTCAGAACCGTTTTTCAGCTCCACAACCACATTCCCGTCCTGGTTAATGGTCTCCACTCCTTGCGCCTCAAGGTAGTCGTGGAGGTAGTTCGCAAGCTCTTCCTCATTTCCTGAGACTGAGTTGATAGCTACGAGATCTTTAACCAGAGATTCTACATCTTCACCCATTTTGCACACCTTCCGACAGTTCGGACATCTTTGCCTCCGCCTCTTGATATTTCGAGCCACCAGTCATTATAAAGGCTTCGGTGTATTATAAGGATTTGAGCTGTTGGATGAGAAGCTGGAGTAGGTTAGTTATCCTACAGCAGGTCTGTCAATATCTTTCTACCAGTTTCCAAATAGAAGTTGATGTGGAAATATGTGGCATGTATTTAACACTGGTTTTTCCCACCATCAGTTATGGATCTTGACCAGAAGCTTAAACGAAAGCTTTCTGATTATAGAAGTAATGGTTTCTATATAGACCAACACACATTGGAACGGCTTGAGGAGCATCAAAATCTAGATGTCTGGGACGTAATAACCATCTTGTCTAAAGGAAAGTTTGGGAACGTGGAGAAAAACGACTCCAAGAAACCGATCTTGAAGAGATATGAGAGTTTCAAGGTTTTTATGCCTGTAAGCACAACATACAAGTATTGCACTGTGCTATACCTTTTGGAAGAGAAACCTATGGTTAAAACAGTTTACAAGCTGGATAAGTCATTACAGGAGGCGTTAGATCAATGAGTGAATATAGGATCGATTACGAGTTAGGAGCCGATCTCTTATGGGTGAAAGTAAACGATAGAGATATCAAGAAGAGCCTTAACCTGGGAGATCTGACAGTGGACTTTGGTAGAGAAGGAGATATAGCCGGAATTGAACTTCTGAACGCTTCCAAAAACCTTGTCTTTGAGAGCGATAAGACTCCTGAAAGCATTTTAGAGGACATATCTGATGCAGAGATCCAGGCACGCTACACGGAGAACGGCTTCTTCATGGTTTTAAGGCTCTACTCCGAACCTATAAGAGAAGAATGCGCTGCCATGATGACTGAGACAGGTCCTCTCGTGAAGGCCTGAAATAGCTATTGTAGAGGGTTGTTTAGAGAAACGTGGTTGTCCGCCGGCGTCTCTAATTCCTCTTTAAGGTGTTCTATGGAGCTTTTTGCTTCTCTATGCACTCTTGGCCTGTCTTTGAATCTTTCTGCCAGTTTTTCTAGCGGCGGTATGGCTTTGGCTCTTCCTGTTTCACCTAGATAGAAGGCTAGTGATGTAGCAGACTTGGGTGGTACTCTTCCGACAAGGTTTTTGAGGTATTCAAAGGCGCTGTCGGTGTTGATCTTTGCAAGCGCATCGATGTGCCACCCAACGTCTCCTGCGCCTTTATTGTCCTCCTGTTCCTTAAGAAGTTTTTCTACCCGCTCCTTGATAGCCGGGACTGCTTCTCCTCCTATATCCACTAGAGCTTCTACTACCTTTTCACATAAGAAGCATAGATCTTCGTTTTTCTCAAGAGAGTCTAGCAGGCCTGGAACGGCTTCTTTACGGCCTATCTGCCCAAGTATCTGCGCTGCGAATATTGAAGACCAGTTATGACCCTCCTGTACCAGTTCTTTCAGTTCTGGCAGCGCTTTCCTACCCTGGTCCACGATTTCGTCTCTGAACGAGTCAACATATTCCTCTCTTTGGTTAAACCCCTCCCTGTGTCTCTTATTAAAGCGTTTTTCATTGTCGACCTCCTTCAATTTCTCTATTAGCCCTTTATCCATCTGTACCACAGAAGTGTTTAAAGACCAATTTTCTTAAATACTGGCCTGTCTCAAAGGAGAAGAGTCTAGGATTAACGGTTGTGAAAAAGCTACAGCAGTATTGTATAATACCGTCATACCTAATCAAATCCGGAAGAGAATATCACTGATACTTCTCCTCCTCCCACTCCTCTGGCCTTGTACCTTCCTGTATCGGCCTGGATCCGCTCCAGGTCTTCTCCGGACTTGCAATCTCTAGCAGTCCTGAAAGCGGGTCAAGCGCATGTTCAAAGATCTTCTGCCACTCGTGATGCCATTCCTCGTCTGTAAGTCCGAAGAACTTGAGTATAGTGTATTCTCTAAGTGTGAGGTCCTCGCTTCCCTGGTCGAATTTCTCCATGGCCTTGTCCACCACGCCTGATTCAAGCTCCTCCGAAGTTATCCCAAGCTCAAGCATGTGCATCATAAGCCTTAACATGAATGTAGACTCTGCTTTCTCTCCTCCAAGCTCGTAGAGAATTATACAGGGCCGGTCCTCTCTCTGGCAGAAACCTCTTTCCACGAGAGACTCCAAATGCCTGTACACTATAGTATCACCTCTTCTTATAGGCTGATGTTCGTGTTGTTGCTCTGAAAGAGCTGGATGCGTAACGTGTTGCTTGGATATAAACCTTGCATCTCCCGGATCCAGCCCCTTGAAACCTTTCTCCTCGTTTCCCTCTATAACCCAGAGAGGATTTACTCCGTTGACTGCCAGGTGTTCCATGTCTATGGTGGCTCTCATCACATCGTGCTTTACTCCGTTGACTTCTGTGTCGTTTATAGCTTTACAGACCTTGATTATGTCTCTCGGCTTCCAGAGCTTTCCCTTGCCTTCAGGACCTGTTGTATGGGCCTCCCAGTCCATTGTAAGGCCGTATTCGTCCAGAAGCTCAACCAGTGTCTTATCCTGTCCAGGACCTATAAACTGCGTCATGTGCCCCCAGACATAGGCTCCTGCACCTGCTGCTACAACTCTCTCATACCTCTCGTGGTCCTTAAGCTTCTCAAGCTCCTTCTGGTAGTCATCAAGGTTGCCTTTAGCCAG
>JAXINT010000140.1:0-4337 GCA_034190605.1 Asbonarchaeaceae archaeon (SeqCode)
TTCCGGTCGGTGCGCCCCGATACTGTTTCCACTGTTTACTGGGTTCTCCTATGAGTTCGTCTAGGCTTGTGTTTCCTCCGCTGGTAGAAGCCATCTTTCTGACACCATGTTGAAATGCGCGGCTGTTGTATAAAAAAGCTGGCAGGATGGTTATTCTGTTTTTGCGGATATAAAGAATGAAGGTGGGAAGTGCCCCGACCGAGATTTGAACTCCGGAGCTTCTCTTGTTTTGAGAAGTGAGGTTATCAAATCCTATGACAGTATAACAGGTTTAGCCGAGTAAATGCTCTAGGATAGGCAATTAGTGCCCCGACCGAGATTTGAACTCGGGTCTCTGGCTCGAGAAGCCAGAATGATTGGCCGGACTACACCATCAGGGCAACACCAATATCTCTGGTGGATCGTCGGCCGGTTCGTACGGTTGTGCGAACCGACCATTTTCAGGCGACTGTTTCCTACGGAACCAGTCCTTTTTGTTATAGGACCTAACCGGATCAACCGATATAGCCGTGCTCCTCCATCTCGTCCCTCTCAGTATCCAGTTCTTCCGGTTGATCAGGAGTCTCTATCTCTCCAAATTGCTCCTCGTACTTGGAGATATTCTCCTCAAGTATGTTTAGGAGCGCTTTTGCAGCCTGCGGATTCAAAAATACAGGCTGGTGTTCTGCCTTTACTGTCTGCTGGGCGTTCTGCCCCCATTGATCCACTCTCGGCATGGTCCGTCTGAAGTCCAGGACAAACCTGTCCTGTTTGAACATCAGTGCCACACCGTCCGCGTAAAAGCTTTCCCCAAGGTCGGTCTTGAACTTTGGTTGGTCGCTTGACATAACAGCAACCAATACCGTTACCTAAATTTAAATAAGAAAAACAGGTTTTGACATTTTCCTTCACAAATTGAAACCCGAGAACAGTTTTAAATAGTGCCAGCCCCAATCCTTCAACTAGGAAGTGATACCTGTGAAAGTATCTATCTACACGACACCTACATGCCCCTACTGCAAGAAGACCAAGCAGTTCTTTGACGAAAACGATGTTGAATACGAGGACTTCAATGTTGCGGAAAACAAGGAGAAGGCAAAAGAGATGATTGAGAAGTCCGGACAGAGAGGAGTCCCTGTAACCATTATCGAGAAGGACGGTGAGGAAGAGATAGTTGTAGGTTTCAACGAGGAGAAACTCTCCGAAGAACTCGGTCTTTAGAAAAGGTGTTCCACTGATGGCGACCTACAAGTGCACCAACTGCGGCTACGAATATGAGGACGAGGTCCATGAAGCGCCTGAGAAATGTCCGTTCTGCAAGGCGCATGTAGAGGACATGCCAGACCTCTGGGATGAGATGGAATAGAGCTTCTTCTATAACTTTTGTCCCTTTTCCATCCTTGCCTTTGCCTGATCCCTCCAGATCTTTTCATTCTTGTGAAAATAGGTTTTGAGCTTGGGCAGGTCTCTGCACCATATGATTTCGTGGTCCTCAACAACCTTGTGGCGGAGTCTTACTCCCATCTCCTCGAACACATGCACATCATAGTCCTTTTTCTGTACTTCCGGATTTCTGAGCGCTTTAAGGAGTATGTCAGGTGTTTCGGCTTCTGGCGCCACTACACATATGTCTGTGTCGCTCCTTTCATGATCCGTGCCTTTGACCTTGGATCCGTAGACTAGAAGCGCCAGAACTCTCTTGTCTTCTCTTAAATGAGAGAAATCTTGTGCTATCTGTTCTTTATCCACTCTTTCACCTCCTCTGTAAATTTTTCTAAGGACTCAAGAAGCCTATCTATAGATTCAAGTGCGATACTGTTTTCCAGCCCGTTGTATTCATGTATAAGCCGGTTTCTAAGGCCATTAGCTTCTATCAAAGATGTCTGCAGCTCCTTGCTGAACAGTTTTCCGGAGGATTTTTCTATATTTTCTGCATCGTCTCTTACTACCCTATCACTATCGGACAGGTACATTGCGCATATATCAGCCATAGCTTCCACGGCTTCCTGGAATGCCTTGTATATAGCAAGTCTTCTCTCAGTATTTTTCTGCAGAGAGTTTATGCCATCTTGTATCCAGTTTTCTGTGTCTTTCACCCTTTCTTTCAGCTTATCGATTTTTTGTTCATACCTTTCAGTTCTCTCTTTAGACAGTTTCATAGGTATCAGTTCTTTTGCCGGAGAAGATTAAAAATATACTGGTTTTTCAGATGGAGGAGTTCTGAAGGTGGCTGCAATCTTTAGGAGAGAGGGATATGTGTCTGTAAATGCTAGTTTTTCTATGGATGAAATGAGTTTAGAGGAAGCTAAGGAGTATAGGAAAGTTCTTGAGGACCTGGGATTTAGCTTCTAGAGCTTCAGTAATCACTCCACAACCTCTATATCATCGATCTTTCCGTCACCGTCCATGTCTCTGCCTCTGACTACTCGCGCCCAGTTCTCCTCTGACTCGTAGTCCTCAAACACTTTCTCGTGAAACCGGGTAAGGCTCAGTACCGCTGCTTTTGTGCCTGTACTTCTTACTCCTGCAAGAACTATTGCAAAGTGATCCTGGCTCTTCGGATTCCTTATCTTCGTCACTACTCCCATTGAATCGTCGCTGTAGACCTCTCCTGTCTGGTCCGATATCAGTCTACGATACGGAAACTTCTCCTGCTCAAACCTTACAGGCATGTACGAGTTGAACTCAGAGGTTATGGTGTTTGTCAGGTAACCACCTACCAGTATAAGGTTTGAATCATAAGCATTTTCGTTCTTGACATCCACGTCAAGAGAGGTGATCTCCGAATCGGTGCGCCCATACCTTCCAAGCGCTGCTGCCAGGTCCACTGCGAAGTGGCCGTCCCTACCTCTAACCTGGTGCGGTCCGTGCGGGTCTGGGCTTCCCACAACCACTCTACAGTCTATCTTCCCGTTCGCAACCAGAGGATTTAGAAACCGTTCCATGTTTTCATCTCTGTCTCCGAGATTAATGTCTGCCGGTGTCTCCTCTCCTGGAAGTTCCAGTGCAAATGCTCTGCTGGTAGGGGTGTAATACTTCACGGTTGAACCTCTTCTCCCCTCTGTTGAAAGTATCTTTATCAGGTTGTTTTCCTTCAGCTTTCGGACATGGTAATAGACCTTCTGCTCGTGTATGCCAAGCTCTTCTGCTATCTCTGCAGGATAACGAGGTTTTTCCGCCAGTGCCCGCATTATATCCCAGGCCGTGGAGTTCATGAGTCCTTTAAGCCTTTCAGGTTCCTCCACCAGGTCTGTCTGCTTTGTGTACAGCCCCTCTTCTGTGTTTCTCAGCAGTTTTGGCATCGTATCTCACATCGATTATAAACTTTTTTATAACAATTTCGGCTTCAGGTGTCGTTTTCCCGGTTTCTATTTAAACGGTCGGAACTTCAGTTATAAAAACTTTTTTAGTACTTTATAGATTTTTTAGCAAGCCTTTTTATTCTTTGCCTTCCAAAAAGCTGCTGTAATGTGTGGGATCATAGGATATGTCGGCGACTCCGAGGCTGCGGAGATACTGTACAACGGCCTGAAAAGGCTGGAATACCGGGGATATGATTCGGCCGGTATTGCAACCGTGTCCGACAACCCGGGTCTGAAGGTTGTAAAGGACGAGGGAGACATCGACGAGCTTGGGGAGGAGAACGATCTGGATTCTCTAAAAGGAAATATCGGTATAGGACATACAAGATGGTCCACACACGGCGGTGTGAGCCGTGCAAATGCGCATCCGCACACAGACTGCAGTGGAAGGCTTGCAATAGTCCACAACGGGATTATTGAGAACTACAGGGAGCTCAAGAAAGATCTTAAAGACCACGAGTTCCAATCTGAGACAGATACCGAGGTTATAGCACATTATTTCGAGGAGAAGTTAGAAAACGGCGCAAGCATGGAGGAAGCCATGCAGAGCTTTATGGAAGACGCCAAAGGCACTTATGCAGTTGTCGTGCTTGACAGAGAGACCAGAGAGCTCTATGCTATCAAGTACAAGTCCCCGCTTGCAATAGGTATCGGAAAGTCAGGCTACTTCTTTGGATCCGACCTCTACGCCTTCTCAACACACACCGACCAGGCTATTTTTCTTGAGGACGGTGAGATGGCCGAAGTATCTGAGGATGGCCTTGAGATGTTTGACTCTGAAGGAGAAAGAATCTCCAGAGAGCCGGAGAGGTTTGAATGGGAGGAGAACGGCCAGACAAAGGATGATTACGACTACTACATGGACAAGGAGATACACGAGCAGCCTGAGACTATCGAACGGCTGAAAAAGACCTTTAAGACATCTCAGAAGGACAATCTGGACAAGCTAGTGGAAAGGATAGATGATAAGGAGAAGGTCATATTTACTGCTGCAGG
>JAXINT010000012.1:0-4294 GCA_034190605.1 Asbonarchaeaceae archaeon (SeqCode)
TACCCGTATGATTCAAGTAACGATGAAACATCCTCCACTCAGAAGTACTCCTAGAATCAGAATTGAACACATCAATCGTCAAATGACGCGTATTAGTTGAATTACTCTGATCTTTACTATCATACGCAGTAGCATTATACTTATAATTACCTTCCTTTAGACTGAAATTCGACAAGAACGGCCTAGAGGTATGAGTTTCAGACCTCACCAACGACGAAGAAGAGTTATAAACACGAATAGTTACATTAAGAACGCCACTACTATCACTAGCAGACACATTCACCTCAAAATCTCTTACAAACTCCTTAGTGCCATTTTCAGGGGTAGGAGATACAAAAGATATTTCGGGGCCTTCCACATCTGTAGGATTGTAGTTTCCAAACTGGTATAGATTGTTATCTCCGCTCCCTATATACATGAAACCATTAGCAACTGCGGGGGAGGACCAGCTATAAGATCCTACTCCATAACTCCCTATCTTGTTGCTTATATTATTAGCGTCCAACTGGTATACATTACTACTTCCTCCATGAAAGTATATAGAACCATTAGCAACTGCAGGAGCAGAATCAGTAGTTCCACCACTAATATAAAATTCATCCAACTTATCGCTAATATTAGAGGAGTTAAGCTGGTATATATGTTCATCACTGTCAGGCACATAAACACTGTCATTCCATACGGAAAAGGAAGCCCATGCATAGACGGTGGTTGAGGATAGAGAAAAGGTAGCAAGCTTATCGGATACATTTGAGGCGTTAAGCTGGTATGCTTTATTAGTATTCCCTCCTGTAGTTGAATCTAAAACATAGACGAAATTCTCGGTAACTGTTGGAGGAGAATTAATATGTCCTCCACTAAAAGTGGCTACTTCCTTGCTTACATCTGATGCATTTAGCTGGTGCACATCCCCCCCATCATCTCCGATATATACATAGCCATTATCAACAGCAGGAGCAGAGTCCATCCAAGCACCGGCATCAAATTCCGCAAATTTATTGCTTATATTGGAAGACTTCAGTTGATACAGCGTCTCGTTACCACCACCAATATATACATAACCTTCGTTAACAGTAGGATGTCTCCATATAGATCCCCCCGTATCAAATTTGGCTAGTTTTTCAGAAACATTCGAGGCATTCAACTGGTAGAGATTATTGTCTTTACTTCCTACATAAACATTATTACCTGTAACTGCGGGAGCAGAAACAACATCACCTCCAGTAAGGAACTTAGCAAATTTTTCGGATATGTTAGAAGCATTAAGCTGGTACACATAGTTGTCCTCGCTGCCGACGTATACGGAGCCGTCTACAACAGCAGGAGAGGACGTCACATCATTGCCGGTAGTGAATGTAGAGACATTAGTATTAGAAATGTTTTCTGGTGCCTTTGAGCCTGTTTTGCCTGAGAAATTCAGGTTTTTCTGGAACATTCGCCATTCATCTATAGCAGATTGGGAGCTAAGGAAAGAATTAGATACCGTGATGTTCCTTGTTTCTGTGACGCTTTTTTCCCCAGAATTCTTCCAGCCTGTAGCGTTAAAGAAATATTTCTCTCCCTTCTCCGGTGTAAATAAGACTCCTACTGAAGAATTTGTGTCTCTAGATGCTATTAGAGTCGAAGAATTATACAGCCTTATTGTGATATTCTTTGCATCTCTTAATTCCGCTTTAAGTTTCAGGTGTCGGGTATTTAAAGTGGTTCCTGAAGTAGGAGTAGGGGGGACAAAACTGACATTCTCAGGTACATCGGAATCAACCCTAAACCAAACGATGCTACGGTTATAATTGCCTGAAGTGTCATTCCCCCATACCGTAACATTGTGCTTTCCATCTGAAAGTGCTGATATAGTTATGTTGGGCTGAAAAGATGAGTTGTCGTTGCTGTCTACATTGTACCGCCACACATCTATAGGTTCATCTGCCGTTACATTAAGCCATGGTTCAAAATCGCTTGTAGTAGCATTTGGCGGGTTTATAATCCGCGGATTAGGAGGATCAGTATCTTCACCTAACTTGTACAAGTTATTGTCATAGCTACCGATATACACGAAACCATCTAAAACTGTAGGAGAGGATCTCAATTGGCTGCCAATGTTCAACTCACCAAACTTATCAGACACATTCGAAGCATTCAACTGATATACATTACCACCGGCATCCCCTGTATACACCGAATTACCTGTAACAGCAGGAGAAGAAATAACAATGTTACCAGTACTAAAGTTAGCCTCCATATCAGACACATTCGAAGCATTCAACTGATAAACACTATTGTCAAAGCTGCCAACATACACATACCCATTAGCAACAGCAGGAGAAGATCTAACCCAGTCTCCGGTCTTAAAACTTGATATCTTTTGGCTGACATTCGAAGCATTCAACTGATATACCTTCTTATCATCGCTGCCGATGTAGACATAGCCATTCGCAACAGCAGGAGAGGAAAAGATACTGCTACCAGTACTAAAGTTAGCCTCCATATCAGACACATTCGAAGCATTCAACTGATATATCCTCTTATAAAAGCTGCCAAAGTATACATAACCGTTATAAACAGAAGGGGAAGAATACTCTATATTGTCACCGGTGGCGAATTCAGCTATTCTATCAGACACATTCGAAGCATTCAACTGATAGAGATTATTATCCTGACTGCCAACATAAACATACCCATTAGCAACAGCAGGAGAAGATTTTACATCGCCTCCGGTACTGAAATTAGCTATCATCTGACTAACATTCGAAGCATTCAACTGATAAACACTATTGTCATTGCTACCAACATAGACAAAACCATTTACAACAGCAGGGGAAGACTCCTGTATAGTATCCCCGGTTCTAAAGGTTGTGGTGTTTCCTCCTCCAATCATAGGTCCAGTAGTGTTGATAAAGCCAGTATGGTTCAGGTAGCGGTGGAACATCCTCCACTCACCAGGGCCAGAATCGGAGGTTAGTGGGACTTTAGAAAAGACAATTTCAAAATCCCTTACACGAGGAGTCCGGTTCTCATTTCCTGAGAAAAGTGAGAAGTTGACTCTTGCATACCTTGAGTTCTGGAGTGACAAATTATAAGTCACAGTCCCATTTGAGAGGTTTATATTTTGACTGCCCTTCAAACTGCTGAAATCCGAACTATCCGAAATCTCAACAGTAGCGTTGGCTTTCTCACCTACAGCCCTACTTAAATTAATGTCAACAGTCAAATTCTCCCATTTGCTTGTAGAACCAGGATCAAAAACTTTAGAGACGTAGCTACCAAATTCACCATACCTGTTGGAAATCTGTCTGACATTGTTGTTTGCAGTCCCGATGTATATATAGTGTCCGTTAGGGCCGGAAGAAATAGTTTTAACCCTATCTGTGGAACGGTTAAACACCCAAACCTCACTGCCATTATCCGCCCATAACTTGCGAGCTGTATTCTGTCCTGAAAACCCTCCTTCGCTTACATACACAAAATCACCTGAAGGTCCAGCAGACACACCTAAGGCATTGTTTGTAAGCTTCGTAAAGTTCCAAACCCAGCTACCATTAGGGCTCCATAGTTTTCGAACAACCTCATCATCACCACTACTGTATACAAAATCGCCTGCCGGCCCAGCAGATATTTCATTGATTGTACTAGTATGGCCAGTGAAGTTCCAAATCCAACTACCATTAGCCGCCCACAACTTACGTATTCCGCCATTAGTATCTCCGTTACTATAGACAAAATTGCCGTCAGGACCAGCAGAAACATCCCCTACACCACTAGAAGTAGTGAAGTTCCAAACCCAAGAACCATTAGCCGCCCACAACTTACGAACCACATTATCCGATCCTCCTGAATACACAAAACTACCGTTCGGACCAGCAGAAACAGCATTAACCCAACTTGTATGGCCTGTAAAATTCCAGACCACACTACCATTCGCAACCCACAATTTACGGACAGTATCATCATCAGAGCCAGAATATACAAAATCGCCGTTGGGACTGACAGAAACACTATTCACGCTGTCGGCGTGGCCTGTAAAATTCCAAGTCTCGGAACCGTTAATACCCCAGATTTTGCGGACACTTGATGCTCCACTATACGCAAAGCTACCATTTGGTCCGACAGAGATACCGCTCACACTAGTTGTAGGCCTAGTGAATTTCCAATGCTGTCTTACCTTACCAACTCTGAAATCCAGTCTCAATTCCCCAAATACCTCAGTAGTCCCTGAAAAATTCCCTTCATCCCACTCCGCGCCCGTGTCAACCGTAAATACACCGGCCAGGGCTGCACTGATGAAAAGTACAGCTGT
>JAXINT010000154.1:0-4254 GCA_034190605.1 Asbonarchaeaceae archaeon (SeqCode)
TAACATCCATAACTTCTTCCTCCAACTGTAGTGCTGCCCGGATTCCTCCACGCAAGATTAGTTTAAGATACTTCCACATTTCCTCCCCTCGATCTCCTATTGGAAGTATCAACACCCCGATACAATTGGGGAGAGATGGTGAAAACCGGGGGAAAGATAAAATAGGAGGGAGGACAAAAACCGGTCCATGGGGCTGGACGAGATCAACAGGAGAGAGGAAGAGCAGATCAAGGGACTGAGATCCAAGGAGTACAAGAAGTATCAGGAGGCTGAGGAGAGAAGTGTAGGAACTCTTTACGAGAAATGGGGTAAGAAGCTAGGTAACCTCAAAGGTATAGACCTGTCACAGCTCTCCTTCTTGGAAGGGACCATGGAGCAGATACAGAAGGACATGGACACGGCAAGGATGAGGCTTTCCAACTCTGAAATCGGAGCACTACTGATAATTCCTTTCCTAGCAATGCTTGTTGCTCTTATACCTATTACATTCTTTCTACCGATAACGATAACCGTCTTCTTCTGGGTTGTCCCCTTCTTCTGGGTATACTGGGTAATGAGCTATCCCGGGTTCAGCGCAACGGTCACCAGAATAAAGAGCTCGGATGAAGCTTTAAGAGTTATACTTTACATGGCGATGCAGCTGGACATGAGTCCAAGCCTTGAAAAAGCTATAAGGACTGCTGCCGATCATTCTGACGGACCTATCTCCCGGGATTTTGCCAAGATACTGTGGGACACGCAGACAAACAAGTACACGACTCTGAAGGAAGGCCTGTCAGCCTACATGGATAGATGGAGGGAGTGGAGCCCTGATTTCACCAGGAGCATGGAG
The DNA here is from genome assembly GCA_034190605.1 of Asbonarchaeaceae archaeon (SeqCode). Classification (GTDB taxonomy): domain Archaea; phylum Nanohalarchaeota; class Nanosalinia; order Nanosalinales; family Nanoanaerosalinaceae; genus JAXINT01. Next base: position 833 of record JAXINT010000154.1, read on the forward strand.
TTCCTCATAGATTCCACGACAAGGTCTGGAGAGGGAAGGACAAGGATGATCCAGAAGGGACAGCAGACGATAATAGATGCTACAAAGACCAAGATGCAGGAGTACGCAAGGAACCTGTCAAGCCCTGTAAAGGTCATACACCTAGCAGGTATAGTCCTACCTCTAATGGGGCTTATAATGTTTCCTCTAGTATCAGTGTTCCTCGGACAGGGCTCTATCGGAGGCATAACTTCTCTTGTCGCCTTTGGGTACCTGATAGTACTTCCTCTATTCCTCTACTTCCTTGTTAAGCGGCTTATATCCAAAAGACCTGGCGCATACTCGCATCCTTCTCTGAAGAATGTTCCCGACCTTCCTCCAAAGCACAGCCTGATATTTACGGCAGGCTCAAAGAAGTATTACATTCCTCTAAAGCTTTTTGCGATAACTCTGGCATTCCTTATCATGATACCTGGCCTCCTACACTTCATAGACCTGTTTTCAACCATCATCTCGCACCAGACCGGTCTGGAAATCCTGGGATCAAGAGCGGTAACTTCTCAAGGCTGGCAGAACTTTATAGATGAGCAGTACAAGGTCGCCAACCTGGTTCCAAACGTAGTTCAGGCAATGTCAGTTATATGGGGAGTTATAATCGGCTTTGTCGTATACCTGTTCGGAAAGAGCTACAGGCGTAAGAGGATTAGAGAGACTATAAAAGAGATAGAAGAAGATATAGATGTATCTCTAACCGAGCTTGAGAACGCTCTATCCAAGCAGATGCCTATAGAGAGATCCGTGTACGATGTAGTTGATAGCCTGAGAGATCTAGGTAAGGACAGCCATCCTCTGTACGGCTTCTTCAGCAGCCTTCTAAACAAGATGGAGTCGGTAGGTCTTAAGTTCAAGGACGCTATATTTGATCCTGAAAGAGGCGCTATAAAGTATTATCCTTCAAACATGTTGCGGAACGCAATGAAAGTTGTTGCGGACGCCGCCATGAAAGGCTCTCAGGCAATGGCAAGCACTATAAGGACTGTATCGGAATACATCCAGAACCAGAAAAAGATAGAGGAAGTCATAAAACAACTACTTTCAGAGGTCGTGGATCAGATGAAGATGCTGGGAAGATTTATAGCACCTATAATAACTGCTGCAGCAGCTTCAATGTCCATACTTATAGTTGAGATCATATTTGCTGTTTCTCAGCAGCTTGAGAAGATACAGAGGCAGATGAACCTTGGAGGAGCCCAGGGAATGAGCGCCATAACCGAGCAGATCAGCCTGATAAAAAGCATAGAATCCTCTCTTCCTCCTACTGGAATGCTGCTTATCGTTGGACTGTACATGATCGAGGTCTCACTTATTTTAGGATACTTCACGTCAGGGATAGAACACGGATTTGACGAGATAAATCAGGATCTGGAGCTTGGCAAGACTCTTATCTACGCGGGAGTCATTTTCTCGGTCATAGTGCTGATAAGCTCCATTTACGTGACCCCGCTCCTGGCAAAGCTGTGAGATCTTAAGAAGCTCCTTATCGGTCAACATCGACCAACTCCCTGGCCGCGTTATTGATAAATCGCTCTTCTAGTCCCTAAACCTTCTTAAACAGGTATTAGCAGGTTTTAGAATAGAGTAAGAACATTTTTATACTACCATCACACACATGTCTCTTATGGGTTTTTTGAACCGGTTAAAGAATGGGTGGAAGCTCTTTACGCAGTCCCTGGTAACATTTTTCAACAAGCCTATACTTTTAGCTCCTTTCATAGTTAGCTGGATGATAACAGCAGGGATAATCCTTGGAACAAGGTACTACATGCCTGCAAGACTCAGCTTCCTCACTGCCTTCGTACTACTTTTTCTTATAGCTCTTACCATATCAGTCTCCAGCCTTGTAATGCTGGAGTTCATTCAACAGATCGAATCAGGAAAAAGGATATCGGTTAGGAAAGCACTAAAGCAGCTTTTCACCCGTAACCTTCTGAAAGCACTTCCTATTGTCCTTATATGGACAGTGATATGGTTCATAATATTACTCTTGCAGTCCTCGAAGGAAGAGAAAGGAGATCCTGAGCCTTCGATGGAAGATGCTGCACGGACGCTTGGCGGTGCAGATTCTGGATTATTCTCCTGGCTGGACCTGGGACTGGATATGCTGGAAAAACTTGTACGGATGACCGTGTTTCTCTCTCTACCCGGAATAGCCTGGGAGGATAAAGGACCTATCAACTCCATTAAGACCGCAATGAATGTAATCCGGGAACACACTCTCCAATTTTTATCCGCCTACACCTTAACTGGGCTGTTTAGCCTACTCATGGCAATACCTCTAGTTGTTATCTTTACGATGGCTCAGAACACGATATTTTCAGCCTTCTTCTGGTCTTTAGTTATCCTGTACGAGATGTTTATATGGAGCTTTGGGATGTATATCGAGCAGATGTCGGTAGGAATACTTTACCTTTGGCATCTGAAATGGAAGGAAGCAGGGAGCACAGGAAACCTATCTGATGTTCCACGTCCAGAACTCACAGACCAAGTTCACGAATTTGAGAGATAGTACCCAGAACTGACCCTGCCGAAAACTCTTTAAAGAAGGAAAGATAAAAGGTGGATATGGAGTACAGATACATCGCTGTAATTTCGCTTCTTGTGATTTCCTTGCTCCTAGCAGGCTGTGTTGGCAGAAAACCCACAAAGACCTATATTTTCAAAAAGAACAACTCTATAACCCAGCAAAAAGCCAGCGTTGTAACTAACGAATCAAAGAAAACCTACAACTTTGGGTGGGAAATAGAGTTTAAAACCTCAAACCAGGCGACAAGAGAACTTGTAGGAACTCCTATAAACACCTCCGTGGAGAAACAGATTCTTAACATTTCTGCCCACCGTAAATGTAAAATCGCTCAGACACTCGCATACAACTACACAACCGAGAACATAAAGGGCAATATATCCAATGCTGGAAAGCCTCCAAGACCTCTCTCAAAAGATGTGCTGGATGCCAAAGGAGGCATACCTAAGAAGATCTGGACCAAATACCGGGCAAGTAACGTTAAAGTTGAACTTAAAGGCCAGAAAGGCGCAAATATAACCTGCCAAGTACAGGAAAACTCTATTGACATAAACAGAGAAACTAGTTAGCATCCTAAAAGGCGCTACACTTTCTCCAAGTATCTATTTGCAGATTGTGGCCAGAAAGCCCACAGGCTTCATCTACATTATAAAGTCGGAAACTTCATTCGACTCAATCATACTCCTTCAGAGTATGGGATCAGGATGAATCAACCTATAGAAGCAGTCTTATTGAGTTGGAGCAAGTTGACTCAAAAAGATCTGGCAAGAAAAAACTTTAATAGGAAGCCTTGGTTAAGAAATATACCAGATGCCAGGACAAGAACAGAATCAGGGGTCGGGAGGTCAGAAGAGAGGTGGAA
>JAXINT010000149.1:0-4170 GCA_034190605.1 Asbonarchaeaceae archaeon (SeqCode)
CGATTGAAAAGGCAACAGCTGCAGCCACCATTCCAACAGCCAGCATCTCCAGGCCGTTGATGTACCACTTCCTATCGGTTACCAGGCTCCTGGAAGCGCCTACAGCAAAGAACACCAGCGCCGTGAAGCCTATGGACCAGTAGAATAGCGGAGAGATTCCAAAGATGTACGGTATGAGAGGAATCCAGCCAGCTATTATAAATGCAATGAAGGTGGCGAAAGCAGTCTTTACAGGACCGCGCTTGTCAATAGACTCTTTCTCCTGCGCCTTCCGGTATGCTATCTCCGATCTCCTTGAGAGATAGTTCGACATTCCCATCGAGAAGCCGTCCGCGAAAAGATTGGCAAAGCCTAGGATTACAACCACTGCTGGCTGTAGCGAGGCGCCCGCAACTCCAGATACCACTGCAAAGGTCGTGATTATCCCGTCATTGGCGCCGTAGATAATCTCTGCAACATACTCTCCAGCAGTCTCAATCCGGTCTTCCAGGAGTTTTTCTATCATCTGCCGTTTGTATTTTCTTTATCTAGGTTTATAAAAAATCCCAAACAGAAACCAGGTTTTTTTATAAATTTAGAGAAACTGCCTAAATCTATGGAAAAAGACCACAGAGTAGAGGTTGTGTACGACAAAGGTTCTGGAGAGATCAATGAGGACAACTATCTAGTCCAGGACAGGACTTTTGGAGTATTTGATGGAACGTCTTCATTGATTGAGAAATACCGGGACGAAAAGGGTGGGACAGGGGGATATCTTGCTTCCTCTATAGCTAGGGATGCCTTTAGGGATAGCGGGAGTCTCAAAGATCTGGCGCTGGAAGCAAATTCCAGGGTCCTGGAAGAGATGGACGCAAGAGGCATAGATACATCTGATAAGGCAAACCTGTGGGCCACAACAGCAGCTGCAGTTAGGATAGAAGATGATTCTTTCAAGTGGCTCCAGATCCGAGACAGCCCTATCATGGCTGTAATGGAGGATGGATCCTATGAACTGATGGTGGACCAATACGATCATGACGAGGAAACTCTAATGCAGTGGAAGGAGTTGGCAGAGAGAGGTGTAGAAAATATAAGGGAAGGTGTAGAAGACAAGCTTATAGAAGTGAGGAGGCAGATGAACATCGATTACGGCTGTATAAACGGCGAGGAGGGACTGGAACAGTTCATAAATACAGGAAAGAGAGCTCTCAAAGATGTGGACCACATATTAATGTTCACAGACGGCCTTATCCCTCCAAAACAGGATACTAAAGCAGAAGATGATTTCAGCAAATTTGTAGAAATTTATCGCAGAAACGGGTTACAAGAGGTAAAAGAACAGATCAGGCAAAAAGAACGAGAAGATCCTGAATGCCGGAAATACCCAAGGTTCAAGACTCACGATGACATAGCAGCAATCGCTATAACATTTGAATAGTCTGATACAAAAGGACTGCGCTATCTCTCCACAAACTTAAACTTCTCAAAATAGGCTATTGTCAACTTCACCAATTTTAGTCAACCTTATAGGCAAACATTTATAAATATATTTCAATTAAATTGACTATAGTAAACTAAATTGAAACAAATATAGGTGTGTGTCCGTCATGCCAGTGGAAATTTCAGACCATAGATCAACAGCAGAAACTGAAGCAGAGGACGTACAGATCCAGCTATCCCTCCCTCTCCCAGAGGAGCGCATCTTCCGGTATCAGGCCATGGACGACATACTGGCGCTGCTGGTCTACAACTACAACAAGGAGTTCTCACACACAGAGCTGAGAGAACAGACAGGTCATGGAGGAGAAACAGTTAAGAGGGCTTTAGACCTTTTAAGATCTCTAGACCTGATAAAGGAAAGAGAAGAAGGAAGGAAGAAGCTGGTGCGCATAAATCCCGGAAAGATAGATGTTCCGAAGGACCCTATATTCCGGATACCGCAGGAGGAGTTTAGAGAGCCGGTAAGGACATTTTTATCCGACTTAAGAAACGTTCTGGATGAAAAGCTATTAGGAGTTATCCTGTTTGGAAGCGTTGCTAGAGGGGAAGCAGACAGGAGGAGCGATATAGACATTCTAGCTGTAGTTGAAGATAATCCACCAGCAGCCAGGAGAAAGATAAACAGCATAAAGTCCAGAATCGAAGAAGAAAAGTTCAATGGCGAACGGTACGAGTTCCAGATCCTGGTCGAATCGGTTAGAAGCGCAAAAAACAGATCTGAAGGAGTTAGAGACATCATCCTTGACGGCGTAGTCCTGTACAGCAAACCCCGGTTCAAAGAGCTTATAGACGAGGTATTGGAAGATTAGCAACAGACCAACTGTAAGCAATGAACTAGCCGAAAGCCTGCACAGCTTCGTAAAAGGATTCATGAAAGACAGCCACAAATGCATCTGTGAAAACTAGCTTCTAAATCCCAGAAACTGGCAAGGAAACTTAAACCTTTCTCTCCAAAAAACACATTTGCAATGGCTGATCTGGAGGAGCTGAAGGAAAGAATCGGAAAGGAAGCATCAGAGGAGCCGGAGAAGTTCTTTGCTGTTGAGAAGATAAAGGAGAACGGATTTGTGCGCGGAAAGTGCAGAGAATGCGGAAAGCACTTCTGGTCCGTGAAAGACAGAGATATATGCGGGGAACCCGCATGTGGAGAAGGATACACCTTTATAAACGATCCGCCGACAGACAAGGAGTTCAGCTTCGAGACAGGGTGGACAAAATTTAAGGAATTCATGGAAGACAGAGGATACACCGCAATCAATCGTTATCCGATCGCAGCGCGGTGGAGGAACGACACTGACTTTGTACGCGCCTCTATATATGACTTTCAGCCCTATGTCGTTTCGGGACAGGTGGAGCCACCTGCAAATCCTCTGGTCGTTCCGCAGTTCTGCGTAAGGTTTAACGATATAGACAACGTCGGAATCACTGGAAGGCACTACACAGGGTTTATAATGACCGGTCAGCACGCATTTACAAGCGCTGAGAGCTATGACCAGGACAAGTACTTCAAAGACATGCTTGAATGGGTTATCAAAGGAATGGGAATTCCTAAGGAAAAGATAGTGCTCCATGAAGATACCTGGGGAGGTGGAGGCAACCTTGGGGCGTGCATGGAGTTCTTCGTGGACGGTCTGGAGCTTTTCAACCAGGTCTACATGTTCTACAAAGTGGATGAAAGCGATTCAAGAGGCTATTCAGAGCTTGATACAAAGGTTCTGGACATGGGGCTGGGACATGAGAGGATTGTATGGATAACTCACGGTACACAGACAAGCTACGAGGCTAACATGCCTGGAGTCGTGGAGAAGCTGTACCAGAGGACAGGCGTGGAGCCGGACAAGGATATATGGAGGAAGTTCCTACCCTATTCAGGGCTCCTGAACTTTGATGAAGTGGTTGATATCGAAGACACATGGGAGGAGATAGCAGAGAGTATAGGCGTTGAGAAAGAAGAGCTTAAGGAGGAGATAATGCCTGCAGCTGCTCTATACTCTATAGCGGACCATACAAGATCTCTTTTAGTGGCGCTGGTGGATGGTATACTGCCCTCAAACACAGGTGAGAAGCATTCGTTGAGGTTGATTGCCAGGAGGGCGCTTAACTGCATAGATAAATATGGATGGGATCTGGACCTTGCAGATGTGATGGAGTGGCATGCAGAGGAGATGAAAGGAGTGTTCCCAGAGCTGAAGGAGAACCTGGAGCAGGCTCAGAGGATTATAAGGCACGAGGAGCAGAAGTACAGGGAGATGCGGAAGAGAGCTGAGAAGATCGTTGAAAAGCTCGATGAGGAGGATCTGAGCGAGGAGAAGATGATAGATCTGTATGATTCAGAAGGTATCTCCCCAGAGCTTCTGCAACATCTAGGACTTGAAGTAGATATTCCGCAGGACTTCTATTCAAAGGTGGCTGCAAGACATGAAGAAGAAGGAAAACAGGAACACGCGACTGAAAAGGAAGAGAAGAACTTTGAGGTATCAGATCTTCCAAAAACAGATTTCCAATTCAGGAAAGACGAGAGACAGAGGGAGTTTGAAGCCAAGGTTGTGAAGGTATTTGAAAAGAACGGTAAGAGCTATCTGGTTCTGGACAGAACCTGTTTCTATCCTACAAGCGGAGGGCAGATGCACGACACAGGAGAAATAGCTGGAGAGAAAGTTACAGATGTATTCAAGCAGGAAGGAGTTGTAA
>JAXINT010000136.1:0-4040 GCA_034190605.1 Asbonarchaeaceae archaeon (SeqCode)
TAATAGGAGTGCGACTCACGAACTCTTTCCACGATCTCTCTTCCGGATAGACCTTTCCATCGCTCGGGCTTCTCCGCAGCAGGCATGTTCAAAAACTCTTCCCGGGTCATGTCCTCTATGTCCCTGATCTCTTCGCCCATATTACCACAGGGATCAATTGCCCGGAAAGATTTAAATAGCTAAATGCGCTTTGACTGCTAATTTCTATCTTACCACGATGTAACCTCCATTCCCGCCTGGCAGGAAAGAAGTATGCCTAAACTCGGCTTCCTGTTTTTTCTATATGATCAAAACTATGTCTTCAGATCCGCACTATGAAAGCAGGCGAACAGGTCTCTGGAGGGAGGTGAGGTAGATGCCAGGAGAGCTTCTAAAGAGCCTGAGGTAAGGGCTGGAAAACCTATAAAAAGGAGGAGATCGTAATACATCGTAATATGTCTCAGAGGTCTGGAGAGGAACTGGTTCTGGACTTTGAAGAAATAGGGGCGGAGGACTCGGAAAAGGTCGGAGGTAAGAGCGCAAACTTGGGAGAACTGGCTAGAAACACGTCTGTACCTGTACTTCCCGGCTTCACAACTACAAGCAAGGCATTCGATCTATTTATAGAAGAGGCAGGGATACAGGGAGATATAAGGAATCTGCTGGGAGGACTTGACCCTGGAAACACGAAGGAGTTGAAGAGAGTTGGGAGAAATATAAGGAAGGTTATTAAAAGCGCAGAAGTGCCAGAAAAGTTGAAAAAAGCTCTTTTAAAGGGGTACAGGGAGCTATCAAAAAAATCTGGCAAGGAGGAAGCACTGGTTGCAGTCAGGTCGTCCGCGACTGCAGAAGACCTGCCGGGCGCCTCTTTTGCCGGTCAGCAGGAGACATTTCTGAATGTGGAAGGTGAAAGAGAACTTATCGAGAGCTTCAAGGGATGTGTTGCCTCTCTTTTCACGGACAGGGCGATAAGCTACAGGGAGGACAAGGGATTCAGCCACTTCGATGTAAAGCTCTCAGTAGCGGTGCAGAAGATGGGAAAGGCAGACACGGGTTCGGCGGGAGTGGCCTTCTCAATAGATCCTGACTCCGGCTTCGAAAACGCAGTGATTATAGACTCCAGCTACGGGCTTGGAGACTATGTGGTTCAGGGAAAGGTCAATCCCGATCGTTTCGTGGTTTTCAAGCCGAGTTTAGGAATCCTTAGCAGTGAAAAAGGAGAAAAAAGCTCCAAGCTTGTCAGAGAAGGAGGTAAAAACGTGGAGAAAAGAGTTCCAGAGGAGGACAGGAACAGGTTTTCTATAACAGAGAAACAGGTCCTTGAGATAGCAGAACATGTGATGGAGATAGAAGAACACTACGGCAATCCCATGGACGTTGAGTGGCTTCTTGATGGAGATACAGGAGAGATATACATCGTCCAGGCAAGGCCGGAGACCGTTCACTCCTCAAAGAAAGAGAACGTCATAGAGGAACATAGACTGGAGGAAGAATCAGAGATACTTGCAGAAGGAACGGCAATAGGGTTTAAGATAGGATCAGGCAACGCAAAGGTTCTGGAATCCCCAGAAGATATAGACAGGTTTGAAGAAGGAGAGGTCCTGGTAACCGGAATGACCAACCCTGACTGGGAGCCCATAATGAAGAAAGCATCCGCAATAATAACTGACAGAGGTGGTGCAACCTCCCACGCAGCCATAGTATCCCGGGAACTAGGAGTTCCGGCAGTGGTAGGTACAGAAACAGCTACGGAAGTTATTGAAAGCGGGAAAAGCGTTACTGTGGACTGCACCTCATCGAGTGGAAGAGTCTGGAAGGGCGAACTGAAGTTTGAGGTGGAAGAGCACAAGCTGGATAAGATACCTGAGACAGATACAGATATACAGCTAAACCTCGGTCAGCCTAGCAAGGCATTCAACCTATCACACCTCCCTGTCAAGGGAGTGGGTCTTGCAAGAGAGGAGTTCATAATAGCTTCAGAGGTAGGAGTACACCCACTTAAGCTAGTGGAAGAAGGTAGAGGCGAAAAACTAGTGGAGGCGTTGAGAGAAGGTATAGGGACTATAGCAGCAGCATTTTACCCTGAAAAAGTCGTGGTAAGGCTCAGTGACTTCAAGTCGGACGAATACGCAGACCTAAAGGGGGGTGGAAAATACGAGGATGACGAGGCAAATCCCATGATAGGATTCAGAGGAGCGTCGAGGTATTATGACGAAGAGTTTTCAAGAGCGTTTAAGCTGGAATGCAAGGCTCTCCGGCGTTGTATAGACGAGCTAGGGCTCGACAACATCGTGATCATGGTGCCGTTCTGCAGGACTGTCCAGGAAGGAACAAAAGTGAGAGAACAGTTAAGGAACAACGGTCTGGATAGAGGAGACATAGAGGTCTATGTAATGGCGGAGGTTCCAAGCAACATAATAAGGGCGGAGGAGTTTGCAGATGTATTTGACGGTTTCTCGATAGGTACCAACGACCTGACCCAGCTAACTCTAGGTATTGACAGGAACAGCGAGAAGCTGGCAGACATATTTGACGAGCGCGATCCAGCGGTCAAGAGATCTGTAGAGGATCTTATAGAGAAAGCGCATAGAAAGGACAGGCCTGTAGGTATCTGTGGTGATGCGCCCAGTTCACACAAGGAATACGCGGAGTTCCTGGTCAAATCAGGGATAGACTCCATTTCTGTATCTCCTGATGTTGCGCTGAAGACGATATTAAAGGTAGCTGATGCTGAAGGCCAGGGGAGATAGGAGGAGGGAAAGGTTCCGGGAGGAAATTTTTAAATTGGAGCGATGTTAAACAGTTGGTACTGGAAGAAGCAAACTTGTTGGAGGTCCTGAATAATGGGAGAAAGTTCAGATACTGAAGAAGGAGATAAAGGAGATAAGATGGATATAGAAGAGATAGCCGGACAGGTAAAGTCAGAGATCTACGATAACCTGGATGAAAGGCTGGAGAAGATAGAGGAAAATGTTAGGGAAGACCTGGAGGAGATAGTGGGAGAAATCTCAGGAAAAGAAGAGCTTGAGAAGCGTATAGACAGCTTAGAATCTGATATAGAAGCAATTAAAGAGACTTCAGGGCCTAAAGAGGGTGATGCCGGGGACGGAAATGACTGGAATGAAAGGCTGGAGAAAGTTATAAGCGACATACACGACAGAATAGAGAAGGGTCTGAAAAAGGTAGAGAAAAAAGCCAAGGAACACCTAGAGGAGACCTGCAAGGAATATATAGAAGAGCGGGTGCCAGCCCGTAGCCCAGGGCCTTCAAAGCAAGGAGCTGAAAGGGAAAGAAGCAAGAATAACGGAGAGGTCTCAAAGCTCAAGGAAGAAATCAAAGACCTCAAGAAGGAGCTGAAGAGACTGTCGCGCTCTATCTCCGAGAACAGCAGGGAGATAGATCAGTTTGAGGAAAGGCTTAGAGATATCAGAGATAATTCTCCGACCATTGTAGAGTGAGAAATGAGTCAAATTTCTTGTCTATGATTACTTCTATCTTTTTTAACCTCTTCATCTCTATTTCCTTCATCACTCTCCTCTAGATCCCATTCTCCTCTATCTACTGATTTCCAGCTCTCAGGCAGATAACTCCTCCAACCAATAAGCTCAGATACAGTTCTCTCCGCCTCTAACTCCGCAATCTTGGACTCAATCGTAGTTAAACGGCTGGTCAGCTCTTCTGTCTGTATGTGGTATACCGGAGTCTGCATGGACTTCTCATCCAGGTATTTCTTTTGAGCTTCTTTGATCTGTTCTTGTACCATTTCGGATTCCAGTTTCAACCGTTCTATGTCGCTCTTCCAGAAGTTCTTCAACTGATTCTCCCGGGACTGGAGTTCTATACGCTTCCGAACATTCTTGGCAAGCTTCTTATGATGCGAATCCATGCTTTGCTGATACTCTCCCATGTGCATCTTCAACTGCAGGAAGGTCTTCGCCTGCATCTCCTTTATGCCCTTCAATGTCTCCTGCTGCTCCTCTTTCAAAAGCCTCTGTTGTCTCTTCACCCACCATAGTCGGGTGTAGATTGATCCTATGTAGAGGAGGATGGAGGTTAGTAGT
>JAXINT010000120.1:0-3777 GCA_034190605.1 Asbonarchaeaceae archaeon (SeqCode)
ATGCCCGAGATACACAAGGGAGTGGAAGGGATCTATATAGACAGGTCATCTATCTCCAGGGTCTTTGGAGAGAAAGGAAAACTCACCTACAGGGGTTACTGGATAGAGGACCTGGCGCACAAGGCAAGCTACGAGGAAGTGACCTATCTACTTCTTTACGGCAAGCTTCCAAACAGGGAAGAACTGGAGAGTTTTGAAGAGAAGTTAAAAAACTACAGGGAGCTGGATAGCGCCACCAAGAATCTAATAGGGAACATGACAGAAAAGGCCCCCATGGATGTCCTAAGAACTGCCGTATCCTCCCTTACAGATGTTGAGGAGTACACCGAGTTTGATATAGAGGAAAACAAGGAGGATGGTGTCAAGATCATTGCCAAGGTACCGACCATAATAGCATATTTTGACAGGATTAGGCAAGGTAAAAAGGCGGTAGAGCCTAACAGGGATTTCTCCCATGCGGAGAACTTCCTATACATGCTTCACGGAGAAGCGCCTACGGAGAAAGAAGTGAAAGCCATGGATGCAGCTCTTATACTTTACGCGGAACACGGTATGAACGCCTCAACCTTTGCATCAATCACTACCGCCTCCACATTAGCTAATATCTATTCAGCGATAACCTCTGGTATAGGTGCGCTTCAAGGACCTTTGCACGGAGGAGCAACAGAGACAGTGGTTGAGATGCTGGATGAGATAGGTTCAAAGGATAAAGTCGAGGATTTCGTGGATAGAAAGCTAGAGAGCCATGAGAAGATACCTGGATTTGGGCACAGGGTATACAAGGCCCTTGACCCGAGATGCGCGGTTTTTGAGGAATACTACAGGCAGCTCTCTGAGGAGAGGGGAGACAGGGAGAGACTGGAGATGATAAAGAAGCTACATGAAAAAGTTGTTTCAGAGCTTGGGGATAAAGGGATATATCCCAACGGAGACCTGTATTCCGGTACTGTATATTCTGCACTGGGGATAAAAAGAGATCTATTTACCTGCATGTTTGCAATGGCGAGAGTTGCAGGGTGGACAGCCCACGTGTTTGAGCAGTGGGAGGACAACAGGATTGTCAGGCCGAGAGTTGAATACACTGGAGAGACAGACCTGGAGTTCCCTGAAATAGAGGGGAGGAGCTGAATAGCTCCTCTTTCCAGAGATTCCGCTAGAGATCCCACATCCTACCTTCCTCCAGCTTCTCATCCTCTAAATGTTCTTCGATCATGTCAGCTCTCTCCTCTACAGAGACAGGAGGAATCTTTATCAGGTCATAACCTGCTTCCTCATAGGCCTTTTCTATCTCTCTATGGGTCTCTATGGCCTCTTCCTCATCCTCCCTCCGGGCGTAGTCCTCCTCAAAAGGTAGAAGTTCCAGCAGGAAGACATTGTCATACCTTCCTCTAACCTCCTGAATGACAGGTTGAGGGTCCTCGTCATAGAAGTATCTCATGTAAGCAGCGCAGTCAGCCAAGGACCTGTCCATGAAAACTGTTAGGTCGTCAGGTATGGCCTCTTCCAGATTTTTGTCTCTCTCAAGGACCTTCTGCTGAAACTCAGGATCTTCATATACCTCCTGTTTTTCCCAACCTCTGCTAAGCATCTGGTCTATATGGTTTCGAGCAGACTCGGGTGCAACCCTGTATCCTCTACGGGACAACTCTTCCTTGATAGTGGTCTTGCCCGAGTTGGTGCCTCCGGTCAGGATCTGCAGGTTTGTGTCTGGTTCTTCATATTTCCCTGTTTCTTGTGTAGAAATCTTGGATCACCTCTCCAGTAAAATTTTTCCAGTCCTGGTTTAAAAACCGGTTTAGTGTACACCTCACACCACAACATGTTTTAAAAGTCTGGAGACAAACCCACTACATGTAGGGGTGGATGATGTGGAGGATGTTCTGAAGAAGATCGATCTGACGGAATCCGAGGCAAAGCTGTACAGGACACTCATGATGGAGGGAGAAGGCACCGCCTCAAGTATAGCCAATAAGGCAGGGATAGGCCGAAGACTTGCATACGACAAGTTCAGGAGTCTGGTGGACCAGGGACTTGTAAGCTATATAGACAAAGACAACAAGAGGATATACAGGCCTAACAACCCTGAGAAACTCCGTGAAAAAGTCAGGGAGAGAAAGAAGGCTCTTCAGAGACTGGAAAAAGAAGTGGAAAGCATAATACCTCAGCTGATGAAACAGTTCCAGAACAGCAGTAGCGAAAGAGAGATAAGAGTTCTTGAAGGTAAAGACGGAATAAAACAGCTTTTTGAAGATCAGCTGAGGGAATCAGAAGGCGAGATTAAAATAATAGGATCTCCTATAGAAGCAGAAGACCTGCTAGAGCATTTTCTCCCTACCTGGACAAAAAGAAGGGCAGAAAAAGATATAGATATAGAAGGAGTCTTCGAACATGAGATGCGCGGAATGATAGGTAACCGGGAAGCAACCACCAATGCCAGATTCCTTCCAGAAGGCCATAAATCCAATGTATCAATATCCATCTACGGAGACAGGGCCGGAATAATCTTCTGGCTTGAAAACCCGTTGGTAATCCTGATAGAAGACAGAGAGGCAGCTGAAAGCTTTGAAAGCTACTTCAAACTCGTATGGGAGGCAGCAGAAGAATGAAAGACGAACAAGAAACAGAATCCGAGATAGAGAAGAAATATCTTCTATGGGAGGATGGAGAGGACTTCTCCACGGAAGCGATGGAAGAGATCTATGAAAAGATAGAGAACGAAGAACGGATGGAGGTAAAGCAGGGATATCTCTCAGAAGAATTAGGAAAAGAGCTCGCAGAGGAGTTAGAACTTAACCCTGATTTTGAACCGGTAGAATACCGGCTTAGAGAGGAATGTGGTGAAAAGAAGTTTACACTTAAGGGAGAGGGCCAGCTTAACAGGGCTGAGATGGAGACTGAGCTGGAAGGAAAGTATTTTGAGGAATACTGGCCAGAAACCAGTGGAAGTCGCGTGTTCAAAGAAACGGCATATATACCATACCAGGGATTTGAAGCGGAGATAGAGTTCTATCAGGACAAGGATTTGATAGTTGTAGAGGTCGAGGTTCCTACAGAGGAAGAAGCAGAAGAGCTTGAGCCCCTAGGCAAAGATGTAACCGGCGATCCAAGTTACAAGAACAAAAATATAGCAGACTAGCTATACAACTCACCGCTACAGAAATTCAGGGTTTTCTTCCAGGAACTCTTTCAGCTTTGAGACTGCTTTGCGCCTCATTGAAATACTGTTCTTCTCCTTCTCTGTCATCTCTGCAAAGCTCTTATCCTTTCCTTCAGGTATGAATATAGGATCCCAGCCAAATCCTGATTCTCCTCTAGGCTCCCTGGGAATACTTCCTTCTATCTCTCCCTTGAATACTCTTGATTCCTCTCCATCGTGTATGCAGACGGCAGTACTGGCTACTGCAGATCTATCTTCTCCCTTAAGAGCGTTGCATATGCCTTCCCTGCCCAATCTTTCAAGCATCCATTTTATAAGAGCTCCAGGGAAGCCGTTCCATCCTTTAATATATAGGCCGGTGTCTTCAACCATTACAGGAGTTCCAGAAGATTCAAAAGCTCTATCAGCCTTCGACCTGACGACCTCTTCAAGTTCCACGGACTGTATTTCGTCTACATCCAGGTCTAGCTGTTCTACCTCTCTGCCAAGAATATCAGAGACCTCTTCCACCTTGTTAGGGTTTGAAGTTACAAATTTTAACTCTTCCATCTTCTATCCGCTCCTCATGGAGTGTACTCAAGATTGTCTCCACCAGCCCATAGGTCCTGGTCATCTCCCCA
>JAXINT010000065.1:0-3722 GCA_034190605.1 Asbonarchaeaceae archaeon (SeqCode)
GAGGAAATCTTTGATCACGACAGGAAGCTATGTTCGGAGATGGTTCGCAGCCTTGAAGGTATGGAACACTTTGAAATCTACTCGCCTGAAGGCTCCTGTCTAGTCTCATTTAACATAGGAGACATACATCCTCACGATGTGGCTGAGATCCTTAATCAAGAAGGGATAGCTGTGAGGTCAGGACATCACTGCGCACAGAGACAGATGCGTAGCATGGGTATAAACGGAACTGTAAGGGTGTCTCCATATCTATACAATACTCTGGAAGAGGTAGGACGCCTAGAAGAGGCGCTGGAGAGAGTCCGGGAGGTTTTCCAGGATGACTGACCTTTATGGAAAAGAGATCCTAGACCATTACAGAGATCCTAGCAACGAGGGAGAGCTTGAGGGCTGCTTTACTGCTTCTGTTGAGAATCCTAAATGCGGGGACAGCACCCAGGTATACGTTAATGTAGAAGACAATGTTATAAGAGACTTTAAACACATTACAAAAGGTTGCGCTATCTGCACTGCCTCTGCATCAATGTTGTCGGAGGAAATTGTAGGCATGAATGTAGAGGAAGTCCTGGACATGGGAGAAGAGCAGATGGTGGAAGTTATAGGGTTTGAAGTACCTGAGAGAAGGCTTAAATGTGCTATTCTCGGCCTTGAGGCCTTGAAAAAGGCTATAAATAAAGGTTGAGTTATCTAATTCTCTTCATCCGACCTGCTGATTCCATGACTACAGGCGGAGAGGATTAAGTTAAAAAGACTGGCATGTATACAGCTGTACATGGGAAAGAGAACTGAGAAGGATTCTATGGGGGAGGTGAAAGTACCGGAGGACGCCTATTATGGTTCATTCACTTCCAGAGCTCTGGAAAACTTTAAAATAACTCCTGAGAACACTCACGAGGAATTCTACCATGCTCTAGGACAGATAAAGAAAGCTGCTGCACAGGTGAACAACGAAATAGGAAACCTTGAGGACGAAAAGGCAGATGCGATAGTTAAGGCTTCCGAACAGGTTGTAGAAGGAGATTTTGACGATGAATTTGTCCTGGACCCTATACAGGCGGGTGCGGGAACTCCCTTCCACATGAACGCAAACGAAATCATAGCCAACAGGGCAACTGAGATCCTTGGAGGTGAGAAGGGAGAATATACAGTCCATCCTAACGACCACGTTAACATAGGCCAGAGCTCCAACAATGTCATACCAACAGCTGTAAGACTTGCCTGCCTCCAGCTGTCTGATAGGCTTATCGAAGAGCTGGATTCTCTGGAGGAAACCTTCAGACAGAAGGCTAGCCAGTTCGAGGAGATAGTCAAGGTTGGAAGGACACACCTCCAGGATGCAGTGCCTGTAGGGCTGGGCCAGGAGTTTGGAGCCTATGCAACCGTGTGCAGTAAAGCAAAGGAGAGGATAGAGAGATCCAGGCAGGACCTTCTGGAGATAGGTTTGGGAGGGAATGCCATAGGAACGGGCATAAATACAAGTCCCGACTTCCGAGAGAAGCTTGCCTCAAGGCTATCCGAGGTCGCAGGGAGAGATCTAAGAGCTTCGAACGATCCTATAAATACTACCCAGTTCATGTCTGAGTTCGTGGAGTTCTCCAGCTCTATAACCGCCTTTGCTTCCGACATGATAAAGCTTTCAGATGACCTCATGATGCTCTGCTCCGGACCTGTTGCAGGAATTGGTGAAATAGATCTGCCAGAGGTAGAGCCCGGTAGCTCAATAATGCCTGGCAAGGTCAATCCTTCTATAGTTGAGGCGTTCAAGATGTCCTGCATTCAGGCAAAGGCAAACGAATCTGCTGTAAGAAGCTGCGCAGAACACGGAGATCTCGACATGAATGTAATGGCTCCTTTGATAGCCAGGAACCTATTCCACATGCTGAAGATGCTGGAGAACAGTCTGGAGATGCTCAGAAAGAGATGTATAGAGGGGATAGAGGCGGATGAGGACAGGATAGAGGAATTTTTTGAGGGCAGCACCGCAACAGCAACCGCACTTAGCCCTTACATAGGCTACCATAGAACTGCTGAGCTGGTGCGCACGGCGCTTTCCCAGGACAAAACCATAAAGGAGGTCGCTATAGACAGAAGAATACTAACCGAACAGGAGGCTGAAGAAATACTGGATCCTGACAATATGACACAGCCCTCGGGTATCGATCAACAGCTGAGGAGGAAGATCCAGGACAGGCTTGAGGATTGATAGAGATGGATGAAGAAGTCAAGGAGAACTACATAGAAGCAGGTAAGATAGCAAAAGATGCCAGAGATGCTGCGGAGGAGATGTCGGAGCCAGGTGTAAAGCTTGCAGATATAGCCGAGGAAACGGAGAAAATCATAACTGAGAGAGGTGCAAAGCCTGCATTTCCTGTAAACCTATCTTTAAACGCTGAGGCAGCGCACTATACTCCTGCAAAGGACACTGAAAGAGAACTCTCTGAAGGCGACCTCCTAAAGATTGACGTGGGAGCCCATGTAGATGGCTACATAGCTGACACTGCTGTAACTGTCGACCTTGGGAACCACGGAAAGCTTACAAAAGCTGTCTCTTCAGCCTTGAAAGAAGCAATTGATATTGCGGAAGCAGGAGAAAATCTCGGAGATATAGGAGAGACCATACAGAATGAGATAGAAAGTTTCGGTCTTAAACCGGTTAGAAACCTTGGGGGCCACGGCCTTGACCAGTACGTCCAGCATTCAGGTGATAGGATACCTAACATAGAGACCTCTACATCTTCCGTCCTTGAGGCGGGAAACGCCTATGCCATTGAACCCTTCGCTACTGACGGGGCTGGAAAAGTAGTGGAAGGAGGGGAAGGCCACATATACAAGTACGAAGGAGGAAACACTAGGAACAGAACTGCTAGAAAGGTGCTGAAGGAAATAAAAAGAAAGTACAAGACTCTGCCTTTTGCTTCAAGATGGTTTGACCTGTCTCCAGGTAGACTGAAGCTAGCTTTCCGCAATCTCACCAGGTCCGGAGTTGTACACGGCTATGATATACTTAGAGAGGAGGACAGAGGAATGGTGAGCCAGAAGGAGCATACGATCCTGGTACTGGAAGATCAAGTTATAGTTACTACGCGCTAATTTCTTGGAGTCTTCCAGAAGTCTCAGCCAAAGTAGTCAGGCATTCCTCTACCTCCGGACTTCTCGAACTCCTCGACCTTTTCCTCAAATTCTTTTACATCTTTTTCGTCTGCAGAAGCTTTAGAATCTTCTATAACTTTTTCAAAGTCCTCCATGGTAACTTCGTTGGATTCAATGTCTTTTCTAAGCGCGTTCATACCTGCTTCCCTACATACATGCGCTATATCTGACCCTACAAATTTCTCAGTCTTTTCTGCAAGCTTCTCCAGGTCCACATCGTCTGAGAGAGGCATTTCGTTGGTGTGGACTTCAAATATTTTCTTCCTTGCATCTTTGTCAGGTACGGGTACATATATGTGTCTGTCAAGTCTTCCAGGCCGTAATACTGCAGGATCTATGATGTCGGGCCTGTTTGTAGCTGCTATGACTATGACTCCTTCCAGGCTCTCAATCCCATCCAGCTCTGTCAACAACTGGTTTACAACTCTATCACTAGAGCCTGAATCTGCTGACTTACCTCTAAGAGGAGCTATTGAATCTATTTCATCTATAAATAGCACACAGGGTGCAACCTGCCTGGCCTTGGAGAACATCTTTCTTATAGCCTGTTCCGATTCTCCCACCCATTTCGA
>JAXINT010000157.1:0-3634 GCA_034190605.1 Asbonarchaeaceae archaeon (SeqCode)
CCAGTCAGAAGCTTGCTGCTGGAAATTACGAGGAAGCAAAGAAACTGGTTGATGATGTGAAGAGCGCAGGAGGCTTCCCATGGATAGCTGCAATTTTGGTGGTTCTGGCAGCTATTATAGGTGGCGCTATCTACTGGTATGTTACCGAAAGGAATAGTTCCGAAGAATCTGAGACCGCTGTCTTCTAGAGTCTCGGTTTTAACAGGTCTTATTGGGAAAACTCTTTAGCCATCCTATATATTTTTAAGTGTAAGGCGCTACAGGTGTAAACCATGGGAGTGCTGAAGAAGATAAGGGAAACTTTTTCCTCGTTGAAAGAGAGGCTAGGAATAATAGGAGAGTTCCTTGGCTTCCTCTGGGCGAGAAAACTGTACTGGATGATCCCTATCTTCCTGATGCTGATAGTTATAGGCGCTCTAATACTATTTGCCCAGAGCTCGGCGCTCTCACCGTTTGTCTACACGCTTGTATAGCCTAAAAAAGGTGTTTGCCAATGTTCAACAAGATCAAGGAAAAGATGGATGCCTTTGCACAGAAGTTTGCAAAGTTCCAGACAAAACTGTTCTTAAACCTATTCTACTTCCTTTTTGCTCCTGTAGCCAACCTCTACCTAAAGGTTACTGGAAACATCCACCACGAGAAAACCGGATACTTCCAGAAACCCGCTAACAAGAGCAACAGCCTGGATAGACATCTAAAACAGTACTAGAAATTCTTTCGAGGTTTTAAAATTGACCAATGTACTAGGGCTTTCCTGTTTTTACCACGATTCGGCCGCCTCCCTGGTCCAGGATGGAAAGCTTACTGCTGCAGTTGCGGAGGAGAGGTTCAACAGGGAGAAACACTTCAAGGGATTCCCTGAAAAAGCCGTGAAGTACTGCCTGGAGGAGGGAGACATCTCTGTAGAGGACCTTGACTACGTTGTGTTCTACGAAAAGCCCTTTCTCAAGTTTGAGAGAATTCTGAAGAGCTTCCTATCGACTTTTCCTAAGAGCAGGGAGACCTTTGTGAAGTCCATACCCCAATGGATCAAGAAGAAGATCTACATGAAGAAGGTTATAAAGGACGAGCTGGAGTATGACGGAGATGTAGTGTTTCCTGAGCACCATCAGTCCCACATAGGCTCTAGCTTTCTTGTCTCACCCTTTGACGAGGCAGCTATAATGACGGTGGACGCAACAGGAGAGAAAGCCACCACGACTCTTGCTTACGGAGAGGGAAACGACTTTGAGATATTGAAGGAGATGGAGTTCCCACATTCCCTTGGACTTCTATACAGTACCTTCACCTCGCACCTTGGATTCTATGTAAACAGCGGTGAGGGCAAGATAATGGGGATGTCCAGCTACGGAGAGCCTAAATACTACGACTTCATAATGGAGAACCTCCTTGACCTACAGGAGGACGGAGGCTTCAAGCTTAACATGGACTACTTCGCCTACCACTACAGCGACAGGATGTACTCCGACAAGTTCCTGGACGCATTTGGAGAACCAAGAGATCCTGACAGGGACGACTTCGATCAGAGACATGCAGACCTGGCAGCCTCCATACAGAAGGTTACAGAGGACATAATGCTCAAGATGGCTGACCACCTGTACCAGGAGACGGGCTCCGAGAACCTGTGCCTTGCAGGAGGAGTGATACTAAACTGCGTGGCGAACGGAAGGCTAAAGAGAGAATCTCCTTTTGAAAACCTCTACATCCAGGGAGCTGCAGGAGACGACGGAGGTGCAGTAGGAGCAGCGTTCTACACCTACAACACACTTCTGGACAACCCGAGAGAGTTCTCCATGGAAGACATGTACTGGGGTCCTTCATACACCAACAGCGAGATAAAATCCTTCCTTGACTCCAGAGGAATAGAATACAAGGAATTCGATGGAGACGAGATAGTCGAACACACGGCTGAGAGAATAGCGGATGGAGAGATAGTAGGATGGTTCCAGGGAAGGATAGAGTTCGGTCCTCGCGCCCTTGGAAACCGTTCAATACTTGCAGATCCCAGAAAGGAAGAATCCAAGGACATAGTGAACAAGAAAATCAAGTTCAGGGAGAACTGGAGACCTTTCGCTCCTTCAATGCTTAAGGAAAAGGCCGGAGACTACATGGAGGGTATTGAAAGAAGTCCGTTCATGATACGCGCCTACAATGTTGTAAGCGATCAAATACCTGCAGTGACACACGTTGACAGGACTGCAAGACCTCAGACCGTAACTAGAGACCAGAACAGAAGATATCATGACCTAATCAAGAGCTTTGGCGACATTACAGATGTCTATGTCCTCCTGAACACCTCCTTTAATAGGAGAGGAGAGCCGATTGTGTGCGCTCCCGAGGACGCCTTCAACTGCTTCCAGAACTCAGGCCTGGACTTCCTGGTCATGGAGGATATTCTGGTTGAGAAGGATCAGAAATAGGGCTCTATCGCCGCTTGCTCTCTTACCGATCTCAGTTATCTTTCTCTTTGGACTGAGGTTTTATCACATTTTCTTCTATTTGGCTGAGGAAGTTGGTAACGTCTTCTTCAAGCTCATCTGTTATGCTTTCGAACACTACCCGGTCATCTACTTCGCCGTATTCGTGTGCCAGTATGTTGCGCATACCTTTAGCTTCTTTTAATTTCTCTGAAAGATTTGATGAGATTATCTCATTCTGTTCTAATATGTCAAATGAATTTTTGTCGTCTTTCGGCCGCTCTAGATCCTTATCCCTGATTATAAGAAATGCAAGGTCGGTGGAAGCTTCCACAATTTTCTCAAAGTACCTTTCACATGCTGCTTTTTGCTGTAGGTCTTCCTGGTATGATCGAAAGTTCTTAGGCTTTATCTGTTCCAATTCTTCCAGATAGGTAGAGATTTCTTCTATCTTATCCTTTAATCTGGTCTGCATTGTTCAAGCCTCTATTTTGGACATTCTATGTTTGAACTCTGAAAATATTGCCTGTTGCGCTCTGGAGAATGAGAACTCATCAAATTCTTCCGATCTGTATAGTGTTCTGTGATGATCTGCTATCTGTTTCTTTATTTTTAGAGGAAGAGTGTTGAAGACCTGAAGATCTATATTGGAAGGTAGTTTGCCCAGCATTCTTTTTCTGAATAGTGTGGCTTCTCTGATGGTTGGCGGGTTTTTGAAAACCACACAAATATCTATGTCGGATCTTGATGTTGTTTCTCCTGTAACTTCAGATCCAAATAGAAGAACTGCATCTATATCTTCCTCAGATTCTTCGATAAGCATTTTTACGGTCTTCCTTATTTTTTGAGAGGTCATAGGAAAGAGTTTGTGTGAGATGTTTAAGTGTCTTTCCCCCTTTTTGGCCTGGACTTCCTGGTCCTGGAGGATATTCTGGTTGAGAAAGATCAGAAATAGATTTTTATACTGGCCTGACGCTTCCTAACAGTTCATCTCCTTTATGCCGCTTATAAACATTTTAAAAGTTCATGGAACTTTCAAAACGGCCAAAAAGGGATCTAAGGCTTTTTTCTACTGGGGCTTCCGCTGTTTCCATAAAAACTTATTTAAAAAGGGAAGAGACAAGTTGTAATACAGTTACACTTTAACCAAAGGTGATGATTGAGATGAGAATTGCAAATACTATCAAGAAGGTTGGTGCAGCGGTTGGTTCAACTCT
>JAXINT010000166.1:0-2000 GCA_034190605.1 Asbonarchaeaceae archaeon (SeqCode)
TTTTGGGAACGGCATCCGGGAGATTTTGATACTTAAAAAATTCCTCTCCAACCTCTATCCATGAAGCTTGAAAGCTTGAGAGACAGGGAAATACCGGACTTCGTGGTAGACCACTACAGGGACAAGGGAATAGAAGAGCTCAACCCTCCACAAGAACAGGCAGTTGAATCAGGTCTGCTCGATAACTCCAGCATGATAGTTTCTTCCCCTACAGCTTCTGGAAAGACTCTTATAGCAACTCTTGGAATAGCCAACACATTAGAAAGCGGTGGTAAGGCGATCTACCTCGTGCCTTTGAAGGCGCTTGCCTCTGAAAAGTACGGCGACTACAAGAAACTGTTTGAGGACTCCGAATACCGAGTTTCAATATCTGTCGGAGACAGAGATTCTTCTGGAAAGGGCCTGGCATCCAAGGACCTCATAATAATGACCGTGGAGAAGCTGGACTCCATCCTTAGACACAGCCCTGCATGGATAAGAGACGTGGACATGGTTGTTGTGGACGAGATACACCTCCTGAACTCCGAATCGCGCGGCCCAACCCTTGAGGTAACACTTACAAGGCTGAGAGAGCTAATGAACTTCCAGCTCCTTGGCCTGTCCGCAACCATAAGCAACTCCGAAGAACTGGCGGACTGGCTGGATGCAGAACTAGTGGAATCGGACTACAGACCTGTAGACCTAAAAAAGGGCATATACTGGCAGGACCAGATCCACTTCTACCCTGAAGACGCTGATATAAAGAGCGAAAGCAGCTCCCAGCAGGACACTGCGTTCAGAACCGGCTCCGACCTGATGGAGGAAAAGAGCTTTGAACCGGAAAAGCTACCTATAGGTGGAAAGCACTCCAGGAACACGTTGAACCTGCTGGACGATACCTTCTCAAGAGAAAAACAGGCCATAATGTTTGTCAGAAGCAGGAAGAGCGCTGAATCCGAGGCAGAAAAGTCCACTGATGTTGCTGAAGATTTCCTAAACAGGGAGGAAAAAAAGGAGCTTAAAGACCTCTCTGAAAAGGTCAAGAACGTCCTTGGAAACCCTACAGAACAGTGCAGGAGACTGGCCCGATGCGTGAGGAAAGGAACCGCCTATCACCATGCAGGCCTCCTATCACGCCAGAGAAATCTTGTAGAGGACGCCTTCCGAGAGGGACTGATAAAAAGCATTTCAGCAACTCCAACCCTTGCAGCAGGAGTTTCACTGCCTGCCTACAGGATAATAATCAGAGATGTGAAGCGCTACACCAGCTCCGGACTTGAATACATTCCTACTCTGGAATACGAGCAGATGAGCGGCCGCGCAGGTCGCCCGGAGCACCACTCTGAGGGACAGGCAATAGCGATGGCCAAGAACAACGGAATGAAGGAGGAGATACTGGAGCGCTACATACTTGGAGAGCCGGAAAAAATCTGGTCCAAGCTTGCTGTAGAACCCGTGCTTAGAATGCACACCCTGTCCCTCATAGCAACGGGATTTGTAACGGACATGGACCAGCTTGAGAGCTTCTTCTCAAACACCTTCTACGCCCACCAGTACGGCGACCTCTCGGAGCTGCACAACAAACTGGAAGGAGTGGTCAGAAAGCTGTCGGACTACGGCTTTATCGACATAGAGAACGGTTTCAGCGCCACCAAGCTAGGCAGCAGAATAGCTGAGCTTTACATAGACCCCTACTCAGCCCACCATCTCCTAAAAGCTGTGGAGGAGAACAGGGGATCTCTCTCCGACCTGGGACTGCTTCAGGCCGTGTGCCAGACCGTGGAGCTAAAACCTCTCTTAAGGGTTAAGAAGGACGAGACAGCTGACCTGGAGGAGGTGCTTGAGGAGTCCCGGGAACACCTTATAACTGACATACCTGAACCCTGGGATGGCTACAGGTATGAATCATTCCTTGAGAGCTTCAAGACAGCTCTGATGCTCAAGGCGTGGATAAATGAGAAGGACGAGGACTGGATGATGGAAAGGTTCAACGTAACCCCTGGAGGGATCCGTGCAAAGGT
>JAXINT010000166.1:2010-3568 GCA_034190605.1 Asbonarchaeaceae archaeon (SeqCode)
GACTGGATACTATACGGCTGTGAGGAGATGTTCAGGCTTAAAGGCTGGGAAGATACTGTTAAAGAAGTCTCGAAGCTCCGGACAAGAGTGAAACACGGCATAAGAGAGGAGCTGGTAAGGCTTGTGAGGTTTAAAGGAATAGGCAGGGTCAGGGCTAGAAAGCTGTTTGAGAGGGATGTTGAGACCATCTCGGACATAAGAGAGATAGGTTTCACCAGGCTGAAGAAGATGGTGGGGAAGAGAACTGCCAAGAGGCTCAAGGAGGAGGCAGGCGCTGAGAACATCTTTGACAAGGAGAACGTCCTGGATTACTTTGGTGAGAACTGAGATAGGAATCGATCTACGCATTTTTTCCAGGATTGGTACACAGTACTTAATTGAAGAAGGCCGACTGGTAAAGTTTTATAAGCCGGGGAAGACATACTAGTAGTTGTAATGAGCCTTGTAACGATTCAGATCAGGGAGAAGCACTTGTATATTTTGGCCGTTCTAGTAGTTCTTCTGTTTGGTGGTATGTTCCTTGCTTCTGCTCAGGCAGGTCAGGGCCAGGGAAAGGGTAAAGGTCTGGATCTGTCTCCAGAGGAGATCCGGGAGAAGCTGGAGAAAGAGATCCCTGCAGCGTGGAAAGCCCAGCCACAGGGCCAGCAGGGACAGGGACAAGGACAAGGAGAAGGCAGTACCGGAGCTACAAATGTTCCTCAAGCCACTCACAGCGCCTCAGGTGTGAAAGTAGTGTTTGAAGGCGAGGTTATAACTCTACAAGAAGCTTTGAACGCTCTGGAGAAGAGGACAAGTCCTGAAAACCTCAAGAAAAGTCTCGGAGGTGTAGGAATAGCTAATGCCAACTATTTTGACAGGCCTGTATCTCCTGACTGCAATACTGATGCGGATGTTCCCTGTAGGATGGATGTTACAAAGATGGACGCGATAAGTGATGATGCCAAGATGGTGCTTGTGACAACTAGAACTAAGGAGAGATTTGGGCGGATTCTTACTCCGTCTATCTCTATAAAGAAGCCGTCGAGTTCAAGCTGGATAAATATACTTAAGAGTGATTTTGACTCAGGTCGCCGCTGTAAGACAAGGTACTCCGGTACTGGTATTTGTTGGATGGTGGTTGATTCTAAAACCATGTGGTTCCCCTTGGAGGACGGAAAGATAGACTTTAAAAGCAATTCTAACCGTATAAATACCGGAAGAGGTTTGTGGCCAAGTCTTAATAGCTTCATTGAGATCCTTGCGGAGATGAGATAAAAGATGTCTAAGAAAATAATAGGTCTGGTGCTGGGTGCAGTAGTTTTGATAGCTTTAGGCGGAGCTGTAGGTTATAACATGGCCTGGAGCGATGCGCAGGAGCGTTTGAGGACTTCTGGCTGGGTCCAGGGCCAGGAGAGGATTCTTGATGGCAGGATAGAGGGTATAGATATAGAAGGAAACAGCGGCACCTTTGAGATATCTCTGTTCAGATCTCTCACTCCCCTGGAATCTCCAGATCTTAGAGTCCGAAATGTAAAGGTTGGCTCTGGAACTTCTGTTGTAAGGGTAGAGCCTAGAGACA
>JAXINT010000126.1:0-3564 GCA_034190605.1 Asbonarchaeaceae archaeon (SeqCode)
GTTTTTAAATTCTTGAGTTCAAAACCAGTCATTGATGGATAGAAAGGATATTGAAGAGGGAGAAACAGGAGAAGAGTTAGAAAGCTACATGATTCTGAAGGCAGCTTTCACGATATTTCTATTCGCCTGGTTCCTAAACTTTGCCTGGGAATCCTTTCATGGCCCGTTCCTCTACAGGATGGGTGAGATGATAGGGATAACGACTCCTCAGGGATTTGTGCCTTTGATAGCCTGGGTCTCTGTAAAGGATGCGCTGTTGGTTCTGGTTCTGTACGGAGCTACAGCACTTGTTCTGAGAGAGAAGCTATGGAAGGAGGGAGCTGGAGTTAGAGAAATGTGCACGCTTGGACTACTTGGAGTTCTTACGGCCGCGGGCATAGAGTACCATGCATTGTCCACAGGTAGGTGGGCGTACTCACAGCTGATGCCTACAGTTCTCGGAATTGGGGTTTCACCGCTTCTACAGCTAGGAGCTACAGGGATCATTGCAGTGATTGTTGCGGATTGGATCAGAAAGTAAAGGTTTGGTTGGAAGCCCAGACAGTTAACAAATAAAAACGTTTAACTCCAAGATTGGGACATGCCGGAGAAATGGAGACATCTGACGGAGCTGTCCTATGTTGGAGAGAAGACAGCACGGAAACTGTATGAGAATGGATTTATAACAAAGAAGGATGTTGTTACAGCTTCTGAAGATGTTCTAACCTATCTTCTTGGTCCTGCAGGTGCAAGGATACATAACAACAACAGCAAATCAGATCTGGAGGGTGAAAGCGCTATAAGCAGAGCTATAGACGGCCTTAAAAATGCAGTGTCAAAGTTCAAGAGCATATTCTCTGCTGGAAACCACAAGATAGGGATATACGGCTCCACAAATGTGGGTAAGACCACTCTTGGAAACAGGATAGCCATGGACTGGAAGGGAAGAACGATTGGAAGAGTATCAGACATACCTCACGAGACCAGAGAAATTCAGAGACAGGACAACCTAACAGTACAGTCAGGTGAAAGCGAATTGGACCTGGACCTTATAGATACTCCTGGTTTTGTTTCCTCTCCTCAGACAGATGAGATGGAGGCGAAAGGACTATCGAAAAAAGAGTCGGAGAAGCGAGAAAATGAGGTCAAAGAAGGCGTTCAGAAGGCTATCAAGGTTATGGAAGATATAGATATAGCAGTAGCGGTTTTTGATGCTTCAAGAAGTCTTGAAGAGCAGAATCCGGTCTCCCTTTTCAGCTCTCTTGAGGCCAGGAATATCCCCTGTCTTGTTGTAGCCAACAAGGTTGACAAGGAAGACGCCGACATGAGCGAGATAGAGGAGAAATATCCGGAAAGCAATGTAGTGGCAATTTCGGCAAAGCATGGAGACAACATGTCCGAGTTCTACAGTGAGATGGCGAAGATGGCGGAAAGACTCTGATCAGGAGAACTCTTCCTGTAGTTCCTCGAGTTTTTCAACTGGAGTTGCGCCCTGTCTGTCTATCTCCTCCTTGTATACCTCTTCCTGATCTACCTCGAAGGAGACTTCTACAATGTCTTCCAACTCCTCTATATCAATGCTGGCATCAACTTCAGAATCATTAATTTCAGGCAACTGCTCTCTGTACATAGCGCGTATATGCCAGAGTTCTCCGTCATCGTGAAAGGTAAGCTCAGAACCCGCTCTGCTTTCCTCGCTTAGAGTGTTTGAGACCATCTGCTTGTAATGTAGTTCCCAGGTTGCATGCTGTGACGGTATAAGGAACTCAACCCATTCAAACCTATCCTCTGAATATAGCCAGTCTCTACTTGTTGGAGGGTTATCTTTCCTCCGCCTCTTATATGCTTCAAACGGTATCTTTTCTATCTTCTGCAGGTCGCCATCGCGGCCGCCATCCCCATTCCAGAACGCGCTAAGAACGTAATCCTCTTTTTCCACAATGAAACGCCCGTCCTTGTCCTCATACACATCTACGACCTCTGTATCTTCCAGATCCGAACTCTTCAGATCCGCGATGTACTCATCCATCATCTCCTGAATCTCGTCTTCTCCCATCTCTAAAACCTATATACATTCTCTTATCAGAGACTTTAAAAAAAAGTTTGGTCTGAGAAATCAGACAGATTCTTAGGAAATCAAAGGTTGTACTGCTTAAGAGAATTATAGTACAATAAATTGGTAAAATTGTATTGTTTATTATGAAAATTTGCTGGCTTGATTACACATCAAGCTGACGTGACATACTCAGCCTCCTCCTTTACATATTCAAGCGCCGGTTTCAAGTCTCTCTTTATCACCAGGTCAACCTTTTTGTGGAACTTATCCTCCAGGAAGAACATTTGAACCCTTTACAGCTAACTTAAAAAAGATGAACCTCTCAGAAACTTCCTCAGCTTTCAGAACTCCTCTCGCTTCAAAAGATTGGAGTTGGTTACAACCGTGATGCTGCTTGAGGCCATGGCTATCTCCGCGATAACCGGGTGTAGCAGGCCGATAAATGCTGCAGGGATTGCTATAACATTGTAAAAGAACGCCCAGAACAGGTTCTGCTTGATCTTCTTGAAGATCAGTTCGGAGAGCTTGAATGCGCGGACTACTGCTGTGAGATCTCCCTGTATAAGTGTGACATCTGAGCTTTCAATGGCTATATCTGTACCGGTGCCTATGGCTATCCCTATATCCGCCTGTTTAAGGGAAGGGGCATCGTTTATACCGTCTCCAACCATTCCAACTCTATGGCCTCTATCCTGTAGCTTCTTTATCCTCTCAATCTTGTCCTCAGGCAGGAGTTCTGCAAAGAAGTTGTCTATCCCAACCTGACCTGCTATGGCTTTAGCAGTGGTTTTGTTATCTCCTGTTAACATCCAGATATCTAGACCTCTCTTCTGGAGACTGGAAATAGCTTCCTGGGAGTCTTCTTTAAGCGTGTCCGCAACAGCTATCAGTCCTAAAACTTCTTCTGAATCGGAGACAAAGAGAACGGTCTTTCCCTCACTCTCAAGCTCTTCTGCATACTTTCTAAAGCTTTTTTCAATATCTTTTTCTTCAAGAAGGGTTTCGTTGCCGACAAACACCTTTCTACTGTCAACTTCTCCTGTAACACCCTTTCCGGTGAAGCTGTCAAACTTCTCAACTTCAGAGATATCTAGATCTCTCTGTTCAGCCCTATCTATTACAGCCTGGGCTAGAGGATGCTCACTGGCCTTTTCCACGGAAGCAGCAAGTCTTAAAAGGTGGTCCTCTTTCTCTCCAAGTACATCGGTGACTTCGGGCTCTCCCCTGGTTATTGTCCCTGTTTTATCCAGTACCAGTGTATCAAGCTCCTTCATGGTCTGTATGGCTTCACCACTTCTGAAGATCACACCGTTCTCAGCAGCCTTTCCAGTCCCAACCATCAGGGCAGTAGGAGTTGCAAGCCCGAGAGCGCATGGACACGCAATTACAAGCACCGCAACAGCAACAAATACTGCCTGCGTAAGACCTGAAACAGGGTCTACCCATGGAAGCCAGCCTCCTATATATAGGGATAGCCTG
This sequence comes from Asbonarchaeaceae archaeon (SeqCode), assembly GCA_034190605.1. GTDB lineage: Archaea > Nanohalarchaeota > Nanosalinia > Nanosalinales > Nanoanaerosalinaceae > JAXINT01. The sequence goes on from JAXINT010000126.1 coordinate 3,515, forward strand.
GAAAGAGGGCCAGGGAACAGAATCCAGGTCAGGAATGCAAGGATTGATAT
>JAXINT010000095.1:0-3543 GCA_034190605.1 Asbonarchaeaceae archaeon (SeqCode)
TATCTCCTGGCTGTAGGTCAAGGCTTTCTTTCGTGAGAGAAGCAATATCGGTGATGTTTCCTTCTGCCGACACTGAAAGGGAAACAGAGCTGTTGCCTGTGTTCCTCACAGATACATTGGGTTCGAACTGGCCCTGCCTGGTATAGGTCTTATCAATCTCACCGGATAGTAGGCAGAAGTCCGTAGCTGTTACATCGCACGGATTCTCGACAGTGTAACCCACAGTTATGGACCTGTCGTACTGCAATGTATCTCCCTGAACGTCAAAACGGACGATGCCCTGGTAGCCTCTGAATTTCTGGAGGTCAAAGCTCAGCCTTACCGGCCTGGTCTGGCCTTCCTGTATGTCAAAAGGCGGGTTTGCAAGAGAACCGTCCGACCTAACGACTTTGGCGGAGGTCAAATTCTTTATGTCTCCACTGAAGGAAACATCCACTGTAGCTGTCTCGGAACCGTTGTTGGTCAGAAGCACCTCTCCAGAGACCGTTCCGCGCGATTCAAAGGTCTTCTCCATCTCGGTCTTGGAATCTATATCCGTAAGGTATGAAGGTATCTTATTTACCACAACGTCAGTGGGTTCAAGGGAACGGCTCTTCACATCAAAGTTGAACAGTTCGCTCCTCTCCTCGTTGAACTGGTCGGTAAGCCTGACTTCGAAGTTGTAGGTGCCGGTGGGAGCATCCTCGGGCACATCCCATAGATACCTGTACTTGTTCAGGTCGGTGTCGTAGTTCTCGTCAGGCACTTCCTTTACATTGTTCCAGATGTTCTCTACATTTCCATCAGGGTACTCTATCTCCAGATACACCCTCTTCATCTGGTCTCGAGACAAAGGTATCCCTGTAAACGGATACTCAGGTCCAAAGACTATCTCCATGCTTGACCCCTGAAACGCATACGTCTGTATTATGCCGCGCTTTATTGCAAAAGGTCTGACAGTAACTGTAGAGGACTCTGTAACAGAGGATAGATCTGAAGATCCTGAAGTAATTATTTCCAGTTCCTTGCCGTAGTTAGAAGTATCAAAATCCACGGGAATGGTAAAGTTAGCCTTCCATAGATCTGGAGAGGTTCTAGTGAAGTTGAGCTGTGTGAAGTTCTTGCCGTTACCCTGGACTCGGCCGGAAACAGTTTCTGCATGGTTTCTCGTCTCTCGGAACCTTACCTGGACAACAGCACCTTTCTGGCAGATGCTTGCATTTCCATTGCACCGGTTGTGTACATCTATAGTGTCAACACTTGCCTCCAGCTCCTTTTCAACCGTTATAGCTTTTGAATCTCCTCCAAAGGGATTTGAAATGTTTGAAGTTGGTTTATCGGACTTGAAAGCAAGGAAGTAGTTTTCCTTACCGGTTAGAGGCATGGATATGTCTGCAACATAATGGTCTCCGACCTGGCTAGTGCTTCCGGAGTCTATCAGGTTACCTGTCCAGTTGTACAGGAACCAGGTGTTATCTACCTGGGAGACAAAGTTTCCGTTGTTGGAAACGTCCAGCCAGATGCTATAGGTTTCTCCCTCAAGGAACCTGTCAGTGGCATTCATTATACTAGTGGAGAGGTTTCCCGCAGTGCTGAAGTTTCCAAATGTCAGAGATGAAGTTCCGTCGTTAAAGTCAGGACATCCAGAACCTTCGGCCTCAAGAGTTACAGAGCTGCTTTCAGAACCTACCTGGATATCAGAAAAGTAGAATCCGTTAGAGCCGTTTATATATGTCATTCCGCCAGGATCTGCGCTATTAGGCGGATACCTGTATCTAGTGTTAAGAGTGTCGCAGTCTCCCGGGACTACAGGGTTGCCTACATCGTTTAGAACCTGCATCACTGCAACAACATTAGATCCGTCAGATACATTTGAAGGCGCTACCCAGGCATTGGGGTTATCCCATTCGGCAGCAGCTCCAAGAGTTGGCAGGAGCATAAACGCCAGCACCAGCACTGCTATACTGTACTCGGTCCTCATATTCTAGAGATTTGTTAATCCTTCTATATTAAGCTTTTGACTTTCTCCGTATGAACTCCTCAGCATTCAGAGGTCCTCAAGGTTGTCTTTAACTTCTTCAATGTAGATATCTACAAGGTCGAACATTCCCTTTCTCAAGTTCTTCCTGGCAAGGGAAAGCGTGGACCGGAGGTAGAACACATCTCTGCCCTCCTCCCCAAGCTCCTCCAACCTTCTCTCGATCTCATCTATCTTGCGGTTGTACTCCTCATACTTGTCCAGCTCCTCGTCTGTAAGCCTGTGTGGCGAATGCTTTAGAGGCCTGAAATCAATGAAGTAAGGGTTTCCTCGGTTGTACTCCGCATTCTGTATCATACCCGTCCCTACACCTTCCTTTACAATCTTTCTAACGGCCTCTATACCGTACTTGGTCCTGTAGAACTGTAGGTCGCCCTTGTACCGGGTCCGCATCTGTATCTTAGTACCGATATTGGAACGAGTCTGGCCCGGGAAGTCTGAGATCACCTGGCTGACCATCAGCATTCCCACACCCCACTTCCTGAACTCCCTGGCCCCCTTCTCCAACTGATTTATCCCTTCCTCGGTTCCTCCAAACTTCTCCAGGAGTCTATGGACTTCGTCAAAAACTATAACAGTGTCAAGATGTTCCTTTTCCTCCATATTTGCATCAAAAACCTGCTCAATAATACTATTAAGGAAAGTAGCAATCTCCTTATGCTCCAGCTTGTGCAGGGAGAACACCACGATCTCTCCCTCACCATCCTCCTCACTCTGCAACAGATGCCTTACATCAATATCTTCCTCAGGGCTACCAACAGCCCTAATATTGCCATTATAACTTCTAACATCCTCTTCAGCCTCCATACCAAACTCAGGATACTTCTCCAACATACCCTTGGTCTTGTTCTCCCTAAGGAAACCAGACCACTGAGCAGTAGGATCCAGAACAATCACATTCTTACCCTGCTCCAAAGCCTCCTCCGCAATTACCTGAGCAGTAACCGTCTTACCAGAACCAGTAGCTCCAGAAACCATGACATGCTTCTTGAGCTGGTCCAGATCGAAATAAGCAGTGATTTCCTGGTCCGAGATCTTACCTAGCATGGCCGAGCCTCCGGGGCTTTCTTCTTTAGGCAGAGCATCCCTGTACAGTCCTGGCCCTCTTCCTCCAGAAGCTCTCTTGAGGTAGTATGAAACACCCAGGTATAGTAGAATCGTTATGAGGATTACAGTTGCGGTGTACTGCATCAAGGCTATCACTGATTCCTGGAATGTTCCTCTACCCTCTTCCCCACCTTCGCCCTGTCCAGTCTTATTGCCAGGCTCTCCCTTTCCACTCTTCAGTATGCACTGATTATCCTGACAGGTCCTATTCCCGGAGCACTGCTTGTCCTGATATTGTCTCATGTCAACGCAGCATTCAAATGGACAAGCAGGCTTTTCGTCCTCTTCCTTAACCTGTTTTACCGCTATTGCAAGGTAGGAAAAGCCTTCTAGCTGCGATCTGTAGTCTATCTCCTCTACAGTTTCATTTATCTTCTGTGTAGGTGCTTCCTCCCAGCCCTGATCGTACCTGTAAAGTT
>JAXINT010000107.1:0-3366 GCA_034190605.1 Asbonarchaeaceae archaeon (SeqCode)
AACACAATTACAGAAATCTTCCTTTTCATTGAGTGCTCACCCCTTCAAGACCTACGTTGAACTTGCTGCTGCTCATGTTAAGGGTCTCTTGGTTGTTCTCAGCTATAGACACGCTATCCACGAACTGTTTGTTAGGACCTATTACGAGCAGCACATTGTAGCCTCCCTTAATTAGGTCGGTTAGTGTTGCCCTGCCATTGGTTCCTGTAACTGCATTACTCGCCTGTGAGACTCCTGACTTGTTTGATGAGAATATCACTGTCGCTCCAGACTGTAGGTTTCCGTTCTTTGTGACATTTATATCTGCCTCAAGCAGGCTGCCTTGTTTATTTACGAGGTTAAGAGTTACATTCTGGAACTCTGCCGTATCAGTCAGGCCTCCGCTTCCCTGGGTCTTGCTTTTCATAGTTATCTGCTTGGAAGCTCCTCTATATCCGTCCTTGTTTGCTCTAACTGTGAACGTGTCTCCCGTGGTCTGTCTTCCGAACAGCACCTCTCCGTTGCTATCCGATGTGCCCTGCTGGCTTCCGGCAATAACAGTGGCGTTAGCAATAACCTCGGAAGTGCTGTTGTCCTGTACCGAGACCTTGAGTTTCCTGCCGCTTGGAGTGGATACCGTAAAGTTCTTCTCACCTGAAGGTATTGAGGAAAGGGAAGTTGTATTGTCCTTGTAGGCTTCATCGTTCACCGAGACCCAGACATCGTAGGATATGTTCCTAAGTCCTGAAAGGCTGTATGTACCTCCTTTGAATGTTGTGAAGGCAGCAACATCTTCCGAACTATTTCTCAGACCTATCTTTCCGGAGAACGCTGGGGAGGACTTCGAGGAGTTCGTTATGTGGCCTGAAAGGCTTACTCCTGAGGAAAGACCGACCCCTTTGTTTCCGGATCTTATCTCTGCGGAAGTTATGGCTGTAGTGTTGGAAGTGTAGTCAGTGTTTGAAGGAGGAGATATCTCCACTGTGTGGTTTATTCTAGGGATCTTAAGAGTGTATCCGCCGGTAGAGTTAGTTCCAGAGCTGTCAAAGCTATCTCTCGTTGAGTTCCTGGCCTTGACAATAGCTCCGGAGATTCCGTCTCCAGAAGAGTTGGTTACACTTCCAGTTACAGTTGTAAGCTGGCTGTGGTTGAAGTTGACGGTGGTGTTGCCCTGAAGCCTCAGGCTCTTCTTCCTGGTCCTGAAGGAGTCGTTGCTGGGGTTTACAGTTATAGTGTATGAGACCTGGTTTGGAATGCGGTTGAAGGTGTATCTACCAGAGGAAGTGGTTGTAGTCGCTCTCCTCCTTACAGATACACTGCTGCTGTCGTCCTTCAGGGTTACAGTGGAATCAAGGCTGTTGCCGTTGGTGTCTCTAACCAGTCCGGTAAGGTTTGCGTTGTTTCCTGACAGAGTGAAGTCCATCCTGTTACTGCTGGAATTTATCCATACCTTGTCGTGTATTTCAGCCTTTCCAGCAGGTGGATAGACGTGGATGGAATGGTTTACCTGCCTAAGGCCTTGCAGCTTGTAATATCCTGTTCCGTTGGTTGTGGTATCGCTGAAAGAGTCCTGGCTTACGTTTGCTGCCAGTACATTTACATCTGATACACCGTTGCCTGAATCAGTTATATATCCTTCCAGGCTCTTTCCAGAGCCGAGAGTGAAGTTCTTGGTGGTGGCTCCTCTAACTTCTACAGTGGTCTTGTTTATCTGATACTTGGATCCTCTAGGAGGTATGATAGTAACGCTGTACTTGGTGTCGTTCTTGACTAGTGTATCAGCTTCCTTAGGGAAGTCTCCATTCTGATCTGAGTTCATGAATGCGAAAGCGCCCTTGCTCCGGTTTCTTAGGAATATCCTCGCTCCGGATACAGGAGATCCTGTCTGGTTTACAACTGTTCCGTTTAGCTTGACCTGTGCAGGGAATCCTATGTCTCCTACCTTGACAGTTCCGTTGACAGGAACATCAACATTTCCAGCGACAGCTATGTTAGGTGCTCCTCCCTTGATCTTGGCCGCCATGACCTGGTAGGATCCGTTAGGGATGTATCCTGTAGTGAACTTGCCCGGACTCTTCTGTGGGAAGATGAAGAAGTCTATTGAATCGTTTAGGACGGCCACAGCATATCTAACACCTTCCTTGTTTGGTCCCTTAAGAGTGCCCGTGACATTTCCGGCATTCTGCGTCACATTGAATCGAAGAGTATCCATAGTTGAATTTAGAGTGAAGTCGGGTTCAGAGCTTCTTGCAAAAGTCCCATTGACCAGGCTTACCTGATAATCCTTGCCTCCCTGGCCAGTAGAAAGGTAACTGAAGTTAGCCCAGCCGTTCTGGGTTGTAACTGTCTTGACCGGAGGTCCTTGGAAGTACGGCATCCTACCTCCTACATTGGTGCTAGCCTTCACGCGGACTCTGAGAGCCGTGTCGTTAAGCATAGGGAATTTCTTTGGGCTGGGTTCTTCAACAAGCCTTATACTCAGGTTCTTGGACTTCGAGCTGCTGAGCTGGAAGTCCTTTATGAAAGGTATAGATGAGGCCTTTGTAGATCCTCCGCCAGGACCGCCTCCGCTTCCACCACTTTCAACAGAGATATTCCTGCTTATAGCGGCAGTTGTTGCGTATCCTGGAGCTTCAACCTGGATCCAGAACTTGTTTCTGGAAGTGTTGTATCTGTATGCAAATTCTCTTGCCGAGACACCGTTCAGCTGGCTTACGGAGGAAACCTGTTTTATCTCGCTACCATTCAGCCAGTATCTTATAGAAACTGTTGGAGTTTTCCCCGGAGAAAATCCTGGCGAACCAGAAGGCTTTATGCGGCCAGTTACATTGTTCCTAAAGGTGAACAGGTCCATTGCTTCCCTGCTGTTAGAGGACTCGTTGTACACATAATGTCTTCCCTGGGAAGACACGCTGCTGGTGTTGGTCTGGAGGCTCTCGTTTCCTCTGACACCATCGACGACCGTTCCACCGGAAGGACCTGTTATATTAAAAATGTGGGAACCTGTTGTTCCGGAAATGTTCAGGCTATGGTTTATGAAGGCAACCTCAATAGAGTAGCTATTAGCAGTCTGGGACATTCCACCGTCAGTAGAGGTATTGAAGAAGGAATGGTCGTCAACTCCGAAGTTGTTCTGGGTGGCTCCCATTACAAATACCGGTAGCAGTAGGACAAAAAAGGCTAGAGCGAATGCAAAGAATATACTGCTCCGGCCCTCGGATAGATGTCGCGACATCTTACATTCTTTATGGTAGGCTATACTATAAAAAAGTTTGGGTATTACGTCGTATTACGATCGTTTTTGGAAGGTAGAGAGGTTGGGCGGGACAGGGGAGAATGACAGCAATACACATATATTATACATAGGTTCGGGCGCAGGCGCACGCG
>JAXINT010000151.1:0-3356 GCA_034190605.1 Asbonarchaeaceae archaeon (SeqCode)
TTGTCCAGGACTATTTTCCCTATCTCTGTAACTTGGTAGAATACTTTCTGGCTTGACCGGAAGATCCGGGCTTCTGAGGCTTTGGAGGTTTTGGTAGAGAAGTATAGGAGCAGGTTCCGGTAAGACCTCCCATAAACCTTACTGCTCAGATGCGGCATTTGTGCAGTGTCTGGGCGCTTCTGAATACGGCGTAGGTTAGTAGGATTGTGGCTGCTGTGAGGATTTCGGTTTCGTATACTGCGATGAACCCCTGTATTGTGCCGCTGGTTCCTCCTAGTGCGGGTATAAATGCGGCTATTCCTGCAAATAGTGCGGGTATGAGTGGTGAGCAGCATAGGAGTGGTGGCATGATGCTGCCAAGAAAACCTGTCGTTGTTGTGGCTGTAGCGGTTTCTGCACCGAGGTTAAGTGCGTATATGTTGAAGGGTATGAGCAGGGCTATCAGTCCTGACATTATTATGGCGAATCCTGCGAGGGTTGGTGTGAGGTATTGAAGTGAGACCATGCCTACTCTTCCGCCGGTATATGTTGCGGGCAGGGTAAAGAGGTACAGTGTTAGGAATATTATGAAGCTTGCTGTTCCTGTTAGCTGGTGTTTCCGTTTGCTGAATACAGTTCTAAAAGCACGTTTTAGGTGGAGAATCTGGTTGTGCATCTGTGTCAGCTCTGTGCGAATTGTTTGATACGGTTTATTGTGGCGGCAGGTGCACCGGTTCTTTCTTGGATTGTGCCGTCTTTGTCTATGAGGTAGTAGATATCCGGCCGGTTTCGGGGGTTGAATGTTCTGGTTGATTGTCCGGAGAGTGTTCCCCATATCCAGTTGTCTGAGTTTAGGAGGCTGGGTGCGAAGCTCTGTACGAATGACTGGACGGAAGGCCCGGAGTATCCGGCGTTTCCAGCGGTCTTGACTGCAACGATCTCCATGCCCTGTAGTTTCTCATTATTCGCCTGTAATGCCCGTGCACCCTGTTTGCAGCTGGGGCACCAGGTGGCGAAAATCCACAGCATCACCTTCCGCCCCTTATAGTCGGACAGTTGTTTCGTATTGCCGTTGATTGTGGTGAACGTTGCATCAGGTGCTTTCATTCCTATCTGCGTACCGACATTTCCAGGAGAGGTATCAGTAGAGCCTCCAATATTTGTTGGGCCTGTTGATCCCATGAATATGAGTACGGCGATTATTACAACTGTTCCTACAGCGGTGAGGTGTTTCCAGTTTATAGAGGCTGCGATCTTCTGGACCTGTGTCCGATGCTTATTCCTGTGCTGTATGTATTTGTCTGTGGATGTGAAGGTTTCACCGCAGTCCTGGCATTCTGAAATTTTGCTGTGGTCGTAGTCCTCCAGATGCTGTTCCAAGGCTTCTTTGGAACCGTAGGTTTTTCCGCATTTCTTGCATTCATGTTGCGTCATGGATAGTTCCTCAGATTAGTTGCCGGTTTCAAGTGCTTTTTGAGCGAGTTTTGAGCTGCAACCGCTGTGTTGTTTGCAGTAGTCTTCACATTTTTCCGCGGTTTCCTTGTCAGAATAGTGGAATCCGCAGTCCTCGCACTTGTATGCTTCATCGCCTTCAAACTGTTCTTTTACAACCATTTTTAGTTTTCCTCCAGTATTTCACAGGTGTTGATGCCTTCTTCGTGTTTTTGGATGTGCATGTCAACAGCTTCAAAAAGCCTGTCCTGGGTGTCCGTTACAAGTTTATAGATCCTCTGGTTTCCCTCAGCCTCTGCCCGGACGAAACCGCAGCTTTTAAGGCATTTAAGATGGTAAGATACCTTGTTCTGCCTTCTTCCTGTTTCTTCAACCAGTTCGTTCACAGTTTTTGCTTCTCCCTGCAGAGACTCTATCAGCTCCAACCGAGTTTCACTGGCAAGCGCTTTAAAGAGCTGGCCGTAGCTTCCAAAATCCATATCAAAAACTTTTGATATTAACCTTTTTAAATGTAAAAACTCCAGAACGAGGCGTCAATTTTTAATGTTGTTGACCTCTTCAGAAAGCGAAGGGGATATCCAGAGGCAAAGTAGAACAGTCTAAACAAAAATTATAGATGTACAAATTATTTTTTGTACAGTTGAAACAAAAGTTTTAAATATGCCAAAAATAATTTGGTTAATGTAGAGATGGTTGGTAAAAGAAGAGCTGGGAGGATGCCCGGTTAGCTTCTGTGCTGTTTAACAAGAAGTATCAGATTCTTGGGTTTCTGCTGGACAACCCGGACAAGCAGTTCTCAATCAGGGAGATTAAGGACGCTACAGAGGTTTCCAGACCTGTTATATCTGGTTTCACAGAATCCTTAAGAAAAATAGGTCTTGTAAGAAGAGAAAGAAGGGTAACATGTATTTTATAGAGGTTAATGCTTCCTCTCCCTACTGTAGTCCTCTTAAAAATATATTGGAGGTTGATTCTCAGCCTCTCAAGGAAGCGGCTGAAGGCGTGGCGGATGATATAATGGAGGAATATGCTGATGGGATTGTCTCTATCTATCTGTTTGGTTCTGTGGCCCGTGGGACTCCAAGAATTGATTCTGATATAGATATCCTTATTGTCTATAAGGAAAACCGGCTTGGAGAAGAGGAGCGTCAGAGGATTGTGGACAGTGTAAGAAGGCAGGAGGACAAACTTAAGATCCACATCCAGCTATTGTGGTATTCTAAGGAGGAGTGGGAGCGTGATCTGAGGAGAGGAATATCTATTAACGAGCGTATTGTAGAGGAAGGAATCCGTCTTGAAGGCGAGGAACTCGGAGCATAAGGTGGGGGAGTTACTTGTGCTTTTTTATCATTAGTCTTCTAGCGTTTCGTATAGCTTTTCTTTGAAGCCTGTTGAGAAGGTGTAGTAGTCTTTGTCTTCTATCTCTTTGAGAATCCGTTCTGCTTCTTCTTTGTCTATGAGTTGCTGTTGTACACAGGATAGTAGGAAGGTTTCCAGGTCGTAGACGTTCACGCCTTCTTTTTCTGCTTTTGTGCCTAGTGCTGTGTCGTCTGTGAGAAGTTTTTCGTTTCGTGATTTGGCTATGGCCAGACATTCTGCGTCTGCCTGTGATAGTTGTCTACCCAGAAGCTGTTGTTTTTGCTTGTTTTCCTTGACCGAGGGAGTTATTATTGTCAGCCATTTGTCGTTGTTTTCTGTTCCGTAGCTGGCGGGTTCGAGTATTTTACCTACGAACATGTAGCCGATTATGTGTTCGTTGTGGTATTCGTGTATGACTTCTGGAGTGGTGTATACGTTTTCGAACAGTTCTTCCAGGAGGTAGAGGCTATCGCTTTTTGCCAGGGAGCTGAGAATGTTGTTGTCTACTATTACCATCTATGCTCCCTTTGACAGTTCTTTAGCTTTCTCTTCCTGTTTTTCAGGTT
>JAXINT010000112.1:0-809 GCA_034190605.1 Asbonarchaeaceae archaeon (SeqCode)
ATGTCCTATACTGACCACAGGCAAGGTGTAACTCCGGTAGTTGCTATCCTGATAATGCTGATGATAGCTGTAGTTGCTGGTACAGGCGCCTATGTATGGATAAGCCAGTTCCAGGAGGAGAGTCAGGAGAAGACACAGGAGGAGTTTGAAGACTTGGATAGAGGGATCGCCCTCCAAAGCCTGAGATGTTATAATGAGGGAGGTTCAGGACATCTGGAAGCATGGTTTAAGAACACCGGCCAGACAAAGCTTGACCTTGATCCTGTTGATATGATAATTGAGAAAGCCAATGCTGAGAGCGCCAATACAACCCTCTCCCGTCCTAGTCTCAGCCTACTGAACGGCACGTTGAGTCAGGACATTGATATTGTACAGGGTTCGGGAGACTTCTCCAGTGCTGAAACATCAGCCACATATGAGATCGAGACATCCCGCTTCCAGGAAGGTATTTCTTACAACGTAGAATTCATCTTCACTGCTGAGGACGAGTTCTCTGTATCCGAAAGCTGCGACCTGTTCTGATCTAGTTTCAGATATATACAGGTCTTCAAATAGCTTCACTCATCCTCTTCTATGTCTATATCAACCTGACAGGTCTCACAGACCTCTTCGTCTTCTTTCTTCTCTTTCTCCTGCTTCTTGTTCTTTTTTCCATCTCCCATTTTGAACCACCAAATATGGATTTCTCGCTAATCTTAAAAAGATGTAGGTGTACGGATCTGAAGCTATCTATAGGAAGAACCTATGCCGGTTTAAGGCAGAAGCGCCCAGGGCAGGATTTGAACCTGCGAGGGCTTTCGCCCAACGGA
>JAXINT010000112.1:819-3351 GCA_034190605.1 Asbonarchaeaceae archaeon (SeqCode)
TTCTCGCTAATCTTAAAAAGATGTAGGTGTCTCCAGGTAAAGCCAGGGAACTGTAAACTCTGTGGCCAGATACTGGAAAGACTCTGACTCACTAATAGACTAAGAGAACTATCGAGTATAGGCGCTTTCTTTACTAAAAAACAATTTTAAAAATTATTTTGACTAGTTTAGTGGTGATGAGAAAAGTAGAAGTAGTAATTGATCAATCTGTAAAGATAGAAGAGCCTTCTAGAGATACTGTTATGGCATGTTCTCACGTAAGCAACGATAGAAATAGAATAAGCAGTTCCTTGCTAATCCCCAGCGAGCATAAGAAAAGTTTAGAAGGGCCTGGAGTAAAAACCTGCAATTCAAAGAAGAAATACTATATCAAGATGTTCTCCGCTGGTATTTTTTTACTAGTTAAATCTTCTTTTAAGTTGTTGAGAGGCATTACTATTGACAGAGAGTATGAAGGCCAAAATGATTTAATTAAATCACATCTAACTAACTTTTTCCTAAATTATGAAGGATGCGATAAAAGAGAGATTCCTAAAATAAAATTTGATTATGTTCACAACAAAGAGGATCCTTTGTGCCACATCATAGCCAACGAAGTAGGCGTGTGAGATTACTGAGCTGTAGAAGGTGGTGTCCATGGGTACTTCCATCTTTCTCTTCAATTCCTTCTGCTGGGAAGTCTTCTTCATGACTTTTGCTGCTAACAGTTCGTTGTCTGCTCTGTCGAGGTAGAGTTCCTCAAGGTTGGAAGCCATTGTTGTATGCCTCTTTCAAAAGTCTGTAATAAATTTCTGGGTTGTATAGTTTTATGTTTTTCCGGAATATCTGTTTTCCGAGGTTTTCTTCGTCTCTGACAAGCATCTGCTTGAATTCCTCGAAGGTGATGTAGTGCTCGTCCACTCCTACAGCATGGTCCAGCACGGCCTCGTCAAAGTACGGCTTGATCTTCTTTTCGTCCTCCTCATCTCTGACAAGGAAGCAGAGGTCCAGGTCCGAACCGTCCTTCTGCTCTCCCACTGCGTAGCTCCCAAAGACCAGGAGGCTGTAACCCTTCACCGGAACCTTGTCCACCACATCCATAAAAAGCTCTATATGCGGGAAGTCCAGGCTCTCCTGAGACTCCACATACTGCAGAGCCTGCACAAGGAAGGGGTTCTCCATTTTGAGGCTGTAGAGCTTCATGTTTCCCTTTTTCCGCGCCTCCAACAGGTCCTTCTCAACAAGTTTCTCCAGCGCATTGTAGGTCCAGGGCTTTGAGTTCTTGCCTCTCCTATCCATGACCTCGGCTGTTGTAAGTTCCTCGAATGGATTGTCTTGCCAGGCTTTCAGCAGCTTGATCCTCTCAGCTGTTATCATAGAAAATAATGTATATTATGTTTTTAAGTAATTTTTGGTGTGTTGGTGAAGTAAAAATTTCTCTATCTCTCTTCCACAGAGTGAAATAAGTTAGCACCACATAAACCACCATGGAACTACAGCGCTCCACCAGTATAGACAAACTCTACAAAGAGGTGCAGGAGTTCGACCTGGTTCTCACGGTGGAGGCGCCCCTGGCTGACGCGCTGAACAACCGGGTCGAGAAGCCGGTCCTGGACCGGTTCGCCACCACTCCTCTAAGGCTGGTTCTTGGAGACTACGAGAACGAGCAGCTGATGCGGAAAAGGGAGCTCTTCTTGCACCTGGTCCAGGAAACAGAGCTGGGCTGGAAAGAAGCTCTCCACGTATTGGAGAACATCATAAGCTGCTGGGAGCACACAGGACAGCTCCGAGGAATACTTGGATACGACCGGTTTAACACTGAAGAGGTGGGGACCGCGTTGGAAGCTATAGAAGGGACAAAGAACGTTTTCAGCCAGATGCAGGACTTCGAGATTCACGAGGAACTGGATGTGGCGGTTATAGGATACAGGCACTTCAACAGATTGGACAGGCAGGTGCTCCCAGAGGAATTTGAAAAAATAGACGTATTTGAGGATGGAAAGGATAAGCTGCCTCCGTTCAAGATATACAGCTCCGCCACCACGCTCGTGGGTGCTTTAGAGGACAACATCTCCCGGGAGAACAAGGACGACGTGGCTATAGTCTTGGAGCCGAACAGCGAGTACCAGGCACTGGTGGAGTCCATCCTGGATGCAAAGGGAATAACATACCTGTTGCCAGCGGAGTTCCAGTCAGATGAAACGTTCAGAGTATTTCTGGAGACGCTGGAGAAGTCAGTGGCTCCGCAGGGTCTGAAACTTGGAGACGTACAGCCGCTTCTAAAGAATTTGGAAGTGGAGATAGACGAGAGACTCAACAACCAGCTTTTGGAAAAGGTCGACAACCCTGAACTGGACAGGTTCAAGGAGCTCATGTATGACTTGGAGAGCTCCACCTTCAGACAGGCCATCCAGAAGTTCCAGGAGATCACAGAGGAGAACTTGAGAGAAGTCAAAGAACAGCTTGAGGAGCTTGGATTCCTGGACAGACAGGTCAGCTAGGAAAACCTCAACCTCCTACAGTACTACCTCGACTCGTTCGACATAACCACGG
>JAXINT010000055.1:0-3333 GCA_034190605.1 Asbonarchaeaceae archaeon (SeqCode)
GGGGAAATATTGATTAGTCCTTCTTCTTCTCGATCTCCTCCTCAAGACCGAGAGAATCAACCAGCTCCTTGTAGCGGTTTCTTATGGTGACTTCAGTTACTCCGACAATGTCCGCCACTTCTCTCTGTGTTCTCTTGGCGCCCTTGAGTACGGCTGCGATGTACAGGGCTGCTGCAGCGATTCCTGTCGGACCCTTTCCAGACAGCATGTTCTTCTCACGCGCTCTCTTTATGATCTTCCTTGCCCTGGCCTGGACCTCTCCGGATAGCTGGAGCTTTCCAGCAAACCTTGGGATGTGGTCCTGTGGCTTTGCAGGCAGGATTCTGAGGTCAAGTTCTCGTGCAACATACCTGTAGGTTCTTCCTATCTCTCTCTTGTCTATTCCGGATGCTTCGTGGATCTCGTCCAGAGTTCTAGGTGTGCCTTGCTTTCTTGAAACAATGTAGAGCAGAGCAGCAACTACGGACTCCATTGAACGACCTCTTACAAGCCCCTTGTCAACTGCCTTCTCGTAAAGCCTTGCAACCTCCTCGTGAACGGCTTTAGGCAGATTAAGATGAGAGACAAGCCTGTTCAGCTCTGATAGAGCGAATCCCAGGTTTCTGTCCTTTGACTTTGTGAGCCGTTTATGCCATTTTCTCATCCTGTAATACTGCGCTCTCTTCTTTCCAGAAACCTTGTAGAGCTCTCCTGAACCTTTACCTATGTCCGTGGAAACTCCCATGTCGTGCTTTGTATATGTAAGTGGAGATCCTGATCTTGACTTCTCCTTTTTCTCTTCTGCACTGAAAGCTCTCCATTCAGGAGATTCGTCAACCATCTCTTCCTCTACAACTAGTCCACAGCTACTGCAGACCAGTTCTCCTTTCTCTTCGTCTTCGGAGAATTCTGTAGAGCCGCATTCAGGACATTTAAATACATCTTTATCCGATTCTTCTTCTGAATCTTCCTCCTTCTCATCGGATTTCTCTTCAGCCTCAGGTATCTCCTCAAGCTGTTCCTCAGGTATCTCAGGCTCTTCAGCAGGATTTGGTACTCCTGATGCGCTATCATTAGCTACAGAAGCGTCTCCCCCTTCTTCAAACTCGGTTCTATCTGAGTCTATCATCGAACGTCCGGCATCATTTAGGTTTTCAGTCACGGATAACCACCAGGTGATAACACCTAGCCATTAAACAAACCCTAACTTTTATATATCTTTTGGTTGTCGGGGTACTGGAGGGTGACAACAAAGTTAAATTGCCGTGTCACAGCTAACCCACATGTTCCTGAGAGGTATAAAAAGGTTTTGGACAACTTCCCGGTAGTTCCACAGATCTAGGTATTACAAATAATTAGAGATTACAGTTAAAAGGCAGCGCAGGTAAAAACAGGAACATGGCCAAGAAAGACCTTGCCGATCTGAAAGAACATGTTAAAGAACTGCTGGATATAGAGGAGGAAGCATTGCACAGCCTGTTCAGTCTGGCAGCAAAACACGGCCTTAAGATTGATCTAGAGTTCCAGGACCAGAAAATTTCTATGGGAGACCATACTATAAAACTGAACGGGAAAACGGTTGTAAGAGGTGAAAAAGAGGAGGTCGAGCAGTGATAAATGCAAAGGTATACACCGGAGACGAAAAGGCCCTGGAAGCTGAATATAACGATGGAAATACCAGTCTAGAGATACACAGCTTGTGGCAGTCTTTCAAACTAATCCCTGTAGGTCTGAAGCTTGTATCTTTCTATTATAGATACCCTGAACTCTGGGAGAGTGGTAGGGAGCATACACTTAATATAAAGTACTCTCCACTTAAGGACTTCCTAGAATAAGGAACGGGAAACTCTACTTCTATAGCAGTCCCGTGAAAAGGGCCAGTACAAGGACTGAAAGCGCTAGAACCACGGACCACAGCTCCCACTTCCACCTCATAACCTTGGCTCCATCCATGACATCAACAGGAAACAGCGAGAAGACTGCCAGGAAGGCGTTCAAACGCGCTATATCCATGAAAGGGGTGTAAGATCCTGCAGAAACCATGCCCGCTACTAAGTAGAAGACCATGCCTATCCCGAGGTATAGCATGATACCTAATGTTGAAAGCAACCCCATCTGCTGTGTCGTGAGGTTAACCTTCCACCTCCCAAACCTCTCGGCGTATTCTGTAGATATCTCAACTCCTCCCACAGCCGTGAAGAGTACACCTAGGAAAGAGGAGAGAAAGGATATAATCATGCCAGGAACCCAGTAGCTGTACTTGATATAGCTCTCCATAACTCTTGCAGTATACTTCTGTAGTGAGGTCTTTAGCCATAGAGAAAATGCAGACGCCAGGGATATAAACACGAAACTGTACCAGAAGCTGTATTCTAGTAGGAAACCAAATGTGCCTGAAGCCTCTGAAAACACTGCTGAAAAGGCAAATCCCAGAACAGCTGCCGACAGGAGAAGTTCATTCATCTCCTTCCAGTTATAGTCTAGGAACATATTTTCTCTACTCTCCAGAGTTTTCATCTCTATTCCAACACCTCGGACAGCCCGTACTGACCTCCATCCCTCTTAATCTCCGGGAATCCTTTTATATCTTCCACCGGCAGACCTACGGCTCCTGTCTCGAACTTCCGGTCAACGACCTCCCACGGAATAAGAAATGCTCTTTTAGGCCTGCCAGGTCCTCTCCTAAGCTCAACCGCAAGGAACCCTCTTCTGCCTGACCTCTCAAGAAAGTCGGATATACGCCTGACCTGGTGAGTGTCGTTAGCTTCTGAGAAATGCTGAGAGAAGTATAGGGTATTTGCAGACTTGGTCTTAAGTGATTTTCCCTCCAGACCCATGTAAAATCTAGGATCTTCTGAATCAACGAGCACATCAAGGAACTGGCTTGAGAAGCGATGCTGCTTCCTTCTGTAGGCAATACCATCTGTATGCGATTCTTCAAAATACCTGTTGAATGCTTTCACGAGCCCGCGCTCAAATCCTGACATTTCAGTACAAGTTTTGTCCTGCAGATTAATACTCTTTGCGGTTATCCTCAGAAATTATTTTGGATTTCTGGAACTTTTAGTAGTATAGTGGGAGTTTAGGTGGATGAGGCCTTCCAGAGGTGCAGTAATCCTGTTGCACCCCTCCCCTCTGCGACCCTCTGAACATAGACTCTACGGCTTAGGGCTGCTCCCGTCAGGGCCTGACCCGGTTCACCGCAGACCCTATCCCAGAGGACAGAGGATCGATGGGATACATCAGGGCTGCATTCTCTAGAAGGGCCTGCTCCACCTGTTTCGGCTCCGGTGTTGAGGGCTTCCGGTTACAGAGGGCCCCAATTCCTCCAGCCTACTCCCAACAGACCTGTTG
>JAXINT010000072.1:0-3274 GCA_034190605.1 Asbonarchaeaceae archaeon (SeqCode)
ATGCAACAGCTAACAACTCCACACCGCGCTCCTCAAGCTTTTCAAGTATCTGAGGTGTTTTACCGCTGTATTCCAGGTCCTCAACGACCTGGTTCCAGAAGTGCTGTACCGCGTCTTCTGCCAGCTGTTCCTTGCTATCCACAGGTAGCTCTAGCTCCATCAAAGTCCTCTCAAGCGCTGTCTCCCTTCTACGCTCCTCAGGATCTTTTACACCTATAACCCGGTCTATCTGCTGCCTCCATATCTCTTTAATCCGTTCCCTGCCAACTCCTAGCTGATCTGCAAGGTGCTTGAACTGCGCCTCGTAGGCTTTCTCTGTTTTCGGTGTGTAGAGCGTATGGTCTGCGTCAAAAATTATTGCTTTTACCATTTCTAAAAACCCCCTAATAGTTTACCTTTGTGGGGTTAGGGTTTTATATTATCGGATGCAAGGAATCTTCTCAGAATTTTTCAGAATTTTTTTACCGACCTTTTACCGACCTCTACCACTTCACATCCGATCTATAAACTCCCAGGTCTACCACATCCTTTCCAATGTACTTCTCTCCCAAGAAAATATCTACATCGAAGTGTATGTAGGGATCGGAAGGATACTCTACCTGGATGTCGTATTCGGACTCTCCCTCTTTAGTTACTTTAACATGTATGTCTTCAAGAGAGGTGACAGGAGTAATCGCTAACTCGTTTCTTCCCTTCAGGTCTCTGTCAGACGGACCTGCATCATCGGAATCTGGAGGATGTATGTGGGCTGGGAGGGATGGACCTTCATCGTAAATATCTGGCAGTTCATTATAAAGGTGTTCCGGCCAGAAGAACTTATTGTCATCGCCATATCCTTTAGGCTCTACTGGCAATATTGGATTCTCCCGACCGCTTAAGAACATCAGAAAAGCGTTCTCGGTCTTGTCGGGTCGGAAAGTATATTCCCCCATATCTCCGTTCTTCTTCAAGCCGTGCAGCTTGACCTCACCATACAGATTGTCTATCTTTATCTGCTCCGCTATCCTGTTTAGATTCTCCTGATTCTCCAGAACTTCCATAATCCTCTCTATAGTGGCCAGCCCGCCTCTAGTGAAATCCTCTGGATTGAAATCTTCAGAGATTTTATCCTTAACGTCTATATACTGTTTCCTACCTCCTGGCTTGTTTTTAGTTCTCTTCAATTGCTGATCAAAATCCGGACGAGTGAAAGAGTAAGGAATCTCTACCTTCTCTTCTGCCTCTTCTCCCCTATATACCTTTTTACGCTCACTTATACTATTCTTTATCTCCTTTACAAGTTCCTTACTGCTCTTACTTGTATTAACTTGCTCTCTAGGAGTGTAACACCCAGGAGCAAGAATCGGTGCTGCAAGAGCCATTGTCCACATTGTTAAGCGGGTTAGTCCTTTCCACATCCCTCTTTCTACATCCTTCATGTAGCTCTCGACTACTTCCGTATCTTCTAACTGCACAATCTTCTCCTCTGGGAACTGTGACATATCAAACATAGCTACCACACCCACCTATAAAAATGTTTTGGTATCGTCAAGTGACAACTATACTGGTGTAAAACTCTGCTGATGAGAAAATGAAGAGAGGGTCCAAAAGCTTCAGGATCCCGATCTATTTCTTCCTGTTATCGAACTTCGTGTATACTGTCTTGCCAGACTCGACGTTCTTCAGAACTGTGGTTGGAGGGCCTATGAAGCAGTCAGCACCTATCTGTATTCCTGGCATTATATTTGCCTGGGTTGCGATGTCAGTGTTGTCTCCAACCATGGCGCCAAGCCTGTCAAGCCCTGTATCAACCTCCTCCTCTTTCAGACCTGGCTTTACAGTTATCTCAGGCCTCTCTCCCTCTTTTCTCTTTCCACGGTTGCTGAAAACAGTACCTGCCCCGACCCTGACATTCCTGCCAAGTATGGAATCTCCCAGGTATGTCTGATGGATGTGCGTGTCCTCCTGTACTATAGAGCCCCTGACCTCGGAGTTAGCACCGACTATGACCTCGTCCTCAAGGTTAGAATGGTTTCTGACCACCGTGTTGTTTCCAACCACTACATTGTCTCCTATATAGCAAGGACCTTTCAGGACCGCGTTCTCGTATATCTTTGCCTCTTCTCCAACAACAACTCTTCCCTTGATCTCTGCGGAATCAGCTATATCTGCGCTCTCAGCAACATCTCGCTCAATAGGTTCAAAGAGCTCTTCCACGACTCCAAACAGGTCCCAGGGATACTTGATAGAGGATGCCTTCTTATCCGTGTAGACCACTCTAACATCCTTCTCCTCCATGTAGAGGTTGAGAGCGTCCTCAAACTGGTATTCATGGGTTTCCGTCCTGTCCAGGTAGTCAAGTATCTCCTCACCAAGAAGATATGATCCCACGACCCTGTGATTTGAGGGTTCCTGCCCTTTATCAGGCTTCTCAACTATATTCTCAGCCCTGTCTCCTTCCGTCTCCAGTATGCCGTACTTCCAAGGTTTATCAGTCTCCTTTGAAAGCAGAACTGCGTCAGCGCCTGTCTCTCTATACTTATCAAGTTTTTTATCGAGAAGCTGGTCTATGTTGGCGCGGTAAGGATTCATAACCAGGAACCTGTCCTCAAGTAGCTCTCCCGATTTCTGTATGGCGTTTCCAGTCCCTCTTGGTTCTTCCTGAACCACAAATCTTATTTCCAGGTCCAGATCCTCCTTTTCAAGCTCTTCTTCTATATCTCTATCGCTTCCCTGAACCACTACAGCCTCATCAACTCCGCTGTCCTCCAGGCTCTCCAGTGTATGTCTTAAAAGGCTCTTACCACGGATCTTGAGAAGCGCCTTGTGTCTTCTATCGCTCAGAGGCCAGAACCTCGAGCTCCTCCCGGCTGCAAGTACTACTGCCTGCATGGATAGGGTGTTGTAGAAGAAGACATTTAAATGGTGGGAGCGGAGGAAGCATCTATCAGTTATCCTGGCCATAACCTAACTCTTGAGCTCTCCTCAGAAAGCCTGAAAACTCTCTTTTTATCCGGGATAACATGTCCTCCGGAATACCCTTGTCCAGAGCTTTGCCTATAATCTCAGCCCTCAAAGGATCGCTTTCCAGAGCTATCTCAAAAGTAGTTTTACGCTGTGCTACATCGTTTATTATAGATAATAGCGCTCTAGGATTCTGATAAATATCAGGCTCCTG
Organism: Asbonarchaeaceae archaeon (SeqCode); assembly: GCA_034190605.1. GTDB lineage: Archaea > Nanohalarchaeota > Nanosalinia > Nanosalinales > Nanoanaerosalinaceae > JAXINT01. The sequence continues at coordinate 3,158 of JAXINT010000072.1, forward strand.
GCTTTGTTCTATCTCCTTGCCAGAAACTTTAGAGACAAATTCTCTAGCCTCCTTATAGCTTTCATGCTGTGTCCACACACTGAGACCTTCCATAAATTCAAAATTGTGGAACTCTAT